>JAJRTC010000117.1 GCA_024278445.1 Nitrospirota bacterium | reverse complement strand
TCAAGCTAATATCAGAATAATAAACGCGGTAGCAAAAAGCCTGGATGTTAATACGGAAAATGTTTTTGTGAACGTTCACAAATATGGGAACACCTCGGCGGCGTCTGTTCCTTTGGCTCTTTATGATGCGTTAGAAGAAGGAAAACTTAAAAATGGCGACCTTGCCCTTCGTGTTACATTCGGAGGCGGGCTAACTTGGGGCGCGACCCTTATCAGGTGGTAACCTGACAGACTTCCTTTATGAAACGGCGCAGATCATAGCCCGTTCAACTGCCTTTGCAGACCACGCTCCCGTTATGGATACACTCTCTTTTCTATCGCCGACAGACACTACGAAAATAGCGTCGCCGTCGTATGGGGTGTGGCACGGATAAACGGTTCTGGCTAATCCGTCATGGGCCATTATGGCAACCCGTTTTGCGTCTGCTTTTGAAAGCTTTATATCTGTGACGACCACGCCTATCGATGTTGCGCCAAACTCAGGAGAGGCAGGAGGTGCGTTAAGGTAACTTATAAAAGCGCCGCTGTCGTCCTTTGGCCCGGCTACTGTTTTTCCTGTTTCAGGGTCTACGACGGCTCCAAAACAATTAGCTACCATGATGGCGGTAACTGTAGCTCCGCCTTGAGTTTTTAATGAAGATGACGCAAGCCCTCCCCGTGAGCTTTTGCGTGAGCCCATATATTTGCCGACCGTTGCGCCGCATCCTGCTCCAATGGCACCATTTTTATTTGCGGGATTTTCAGAGTTTACACAGGCCATATATCCCTCTTCCGGCCCCGGTCGTTTATCTGGTGACCCAACACCTAAATCAAATATTACCGCCGCCGGGACTATGGGCACTTTTACACCGGCTACATCAAAACCCCTCCCTTTTTCTTCTAAATACCGCCGGACGCCAACAACCGAGGCCAAACCAAAAGCGGAGCCACCCGTGAGGACGATAGCGTCTGCAGTGCCAACGATGCAGGAAGGATCGAGAAGGTCTGTTTCCTGTGTTCCGGGGGCACCTCCGGCCACGTGGACGGAGGCCGTGGACGGCTTGTCAAATATGATGGCTGTTACGCCTGTTTTAGCGTTTACGTCGTGCCAGTGACCCACGCTTACTCTGGAGGCGCTCATGGTTCTTTACAGCGATTCCATTAACATAATGGTTACATCGTCTGGAAGTTTTTCACCCTGGCAAAACTCTATGGTGTCTGCAACCAGTGCGCTAACAAGAGTGCCACCGTCCATATTAAAGTTATCCTTAAGCTTTGTGGTTAGCCTGTCAAAACCGTAAATAGTTTCCTGTTTATCGCAAGATTCAATCAGGCCGTCGGAGTATACGAGCAGTCTGTCACCTTTTTCGAGGCGTATAGTTTCTTCTTCGACGTAAAAATCTTTATGTATTCCAACAAAATCTCCCGAGGCTTCAAGTCTTTCTATCGTAGCTTCGTTTTTACGCAAAATAAACGGATACGGGTGGCCGCATCTTACATAGTTCAAACTTCTGTCGTTTATGTTATAGATTCCATGAAACAGGGATGCAAACCGCTCTGCCGGGGTAAACCTTAAAAGCTGGTCGTTTATCATTTCGGCCAGCATGGATGGAGAGCGTGTCATATCTTTATTTGAGTCCCATATAGACTTCAGGATAGACACGATGAGTGCCGCTGAAGGCCCGTGTCCTGAAATATCGGCCAGGATAATGCCTATTCTGCCCATCCCGTGATCTGTGACATCGTAATAGTCACCGCCTAAATCGCCCGTTGCGATATATTCTGTGTGAAAACTTGCACTATCCGGATACGGGAAGGTTGTAGGAAGCATGGCGAACTGGGCGTAGTGGGCCATATCTACTTCCTCTTTCATTACCATGCGGGTCTGCTTTATGTTTTTACCCAAGTCTTTTAGCCGCACCATTTTGTCTATTCTGGTAGACAGCTCTATCTGACTGACAGGCTCCACTATGTAGTCATCCGCTCCGGCTTCCAGCCCGTTTGTGATAGTGTCCGATTCGTCTTCGCTACCTGCCAGGAGCAGTATTGGAATAGCTCTTGTTATATCGTCATTTTTCATTGTTCGCACAATGTCGATAACCCTGTTGGAGCTTTCTATGAGCTGAATAATGACAATGTCCATACCCTCGGTAAGGACAATGCTTAAAATGTCTATCGCAAGCGGACAGGCCATAGTCTCGTGCCCGTTCGCTTCCAGTATGGCTTTTATAGGGACAATGTTGTCTAGCGATTCTGCCGCTAAAAGAATTTTAGCCATTTTGTATTAATGCCCGTTCGGTGTTGAAATCAAAGTGGGTTTTATCTTTTGTTTTTTTGATACTTCGCCACGGCCCTGTTATGTTCTTTCAGGGTGCTGGAAAAAAGATGCTCGCCATTGTTTTTAGCTACAAAGTAAATATATTTTGTGTTTGCCGGATAATTTGCCGCGTTTATAGACGCTAATCCGGGGTTTGCTATGGGGCCTGGCGGCAGGCCGCGGTATTTGTATGTGTTGTATGGGGAATCGTATTCAAGGTCTTTTTTTCTTATGTTCCCGTCAAATTCAGGTAGCGCGTATATTACGGTAGGGTCACACTGCAGTAACATTTTTTTCTTTAACCGGTTGGTAAAAACCGAGGATATTGTTTTTCTTTCGCTTTCAAGAGCGGTTTCTTTTTCTATCAGCGACGCCAAGGTTATTATCTCATGCAGTCTTGCCCGGTTGGTTATCTCTTCTCGCGGGATAGCTTCTGATATCTGCGTAAAAAACATTTTCAGCATTGTTTTTACGATATCTTTTGCCGTTATGCCTTTAGGGAAGTGATAGGTTTCAGGGAAGAGATATCCTTCCATGTTCTCAGCCGGGATGTTAAAGGATGCGAGCAGTTTCTTGTCGTAAGTTGCGGCAATAAAACCCTCTTCCGTAACCAGCCCCAGGTTTTCAAGTTTTTTGCCGATTTCCCTTATCGTCAACCCCTCAGGTATGGTTACCGGCCTTAAAATAGTTTTGCCGTAGGTTAACTGTTTTATGATTTCATTTATGGACGAAGACCTTTGCAGTAAAAACTCACCTGCATGAATTTTTTCCGCCGTTCCGCCGAGCCTTGCCGCCACCTCGAAAAGCACAGGGCTCGATATTATTTTTTTGTCCACAAGTTTATTTGCGACACCACGCAGGGTCGCCCCCCTTCTGATCTCTACTATAACATCGCCATTTCCCGTTCCGGCTCTTTTTGTCTCTATTATGTAAAAAGCTAACAGGATAAGGAGAGCTGTTAGCAAAAATAGCAAAGCCTTTTTTATCATTAACACCTTTTATCATTTTTCGCCACGATGCAGTTGCCCTGGATTTGCGTCCAGCCAGCTTGAGAGAATAAGCTGGGCCGCGAGTTGATCTACCACTTTTTTCCGTTTTTTGCGTGAGACATTAGCCATTATGAGCGTCCTTTCGGCTCCTGCGGTTGTAAGCCGTTCGTCCCACAGGGCTATCTCTATGCCGGTTAAGTCCTTTTTTAGCTTTTCGGCTATTTTTTCGCACATTTGGGCCATTTTGCCGCTACTTCCGTCCATATTTACGGGATGACCTATTATGATTCGCTCAATCTCGTATTCGTCCATCAGTTCGCGAACCCACCGAAGCTCCGACTTGTAGCCGGTTCTCTCTCGCACGCCTACGGGCTGTGCCGTGATTCCAAGCCCGTCGCTTATGGCGGCTCCCGTTCTTTTTTCGCCTATGTCAAAGGCCAGCGTACGGTTCAAGTGATGTTTTCCTTTATATGTTTGCCCATGACGGTTATTATGCCACGTTAAGAGTGTGGAAAATAGCAGTGTATCCGCATTGAGGGACGTATGTGCTATAGTGCGGAAACGCAGGGGAAAATATATAAAATTTATCGCGTGAGGGTGTCGTGGTAGATGAAGAACGGCGAGGTGCCGAGAGGCTGGACGATGGCGCAAGTTGCGACCTGTTTATCGAGATACAGGACGGTTTTATGTTCCACCGTATATCACCTGCTTTGGTTGACTATTCCGAAACGGGGGCGCAGTTTTCAGCTTACAGCGACTCTCATATAAAAATCGGCAGAACGGTGATAATACACACATGTGCCGGGTCGCCTCCCAAAAAGCATATAATAGAGGCCGAGATCGTGTGGGCCTATGACGGGGGAGGCAAAATCAACTTTGGCTGTCAGTTCCTGCATATACAAAATATAACTCCGCTGTTTGCCTAATACCGCTTCGTTACGGTTTCTATCGACCGGCGCAGGATCTTCACCATCTTTTCAAGCTCTTCATGTGTGGCTACAGGCGCAGGGAAGAGGACAACGACATCACCCAACGGACGGGCCAAAAGCCCATATGACTTGGCTTTGTTTGTAACCTTTGCGCCAACGCGATTTTTAACCGGGAACGGTTTTTTGCTCTTCTTGTTTTTTACAAGTTCGATTCCGGCAATCAAGCCTCGTTGACGTATGTCACCCACCGCTTTTAAATCTTTAAGAGAGGTTAGCAGATCAGCCAAGTATGCGCTTTTTTCTTGTATGAGCCCGATTATTCCTTTCTCGTCAAACAGCTTAAGGTTTTCAAGAGCAACGGCGCAACCTAGCTGGTTGCCTGTGTAGGTATGGCCATGATAAAAGGTTTTGTATTTGCCGTAATCATCACAGAAGGCATCGAACAGCTTTTCTGATGTCATTGTTACGGCAAGTGGCGAGACGCCTCCGGTTATAGATTTTGACATGGCCATGATATCCGGCGTCACCCCTTCGTTGTCGCAGGCAAACATCTTGCCGGTTCGTCCAAAACCTACCGCCACCTCGTCTGCTATCAACAGCACGTCATGCTCTTTGCAAATTTGTGCGATCCGTTTTAAATATCCGTGTGGAGCCGTTATTATTCCGGCCGGGCATTGGACGACAGGTTCTATTATCATTGCCGCGATAGAGCCTTTTGCTTCTTTTAACATGTTGTCCACGATGTCTGCGCAGGCGAGCGCGCAATCGGGATACTTCTTTTCAATCGGGCATCGGTAGCAATATGGCGATGGAGCGAAATCGACTGCGAAAAGGATGTCCTTGTAAGTTGCGTGGTAGATATCTATTGCGCCTACCGACATGGCGCCAGCCGTATCACCGTGGTATGCGTTTTTTAACGCAAGGAACTTTTTCTTTTTTGTTTTTGGGTTAATGTTGCGCCAATACTGAAACGCCATTTTTAACGCGACTTCAACCGCCGTCGAGCCGTTGTCTGAATAAAAAACCTTGTCAAGGCCCGGTGGCGTTATTGAGGCCAGCTTTTCGGCTAACTCTATGGCCGGCAAGTTGGATAGCCCTAAAAAAGTTGAGTGGCATATTTTGCCCGCCTGCTTTTTAATGGCGCGGTTTATTCTTTTTTCGCCATGCCCGTGGACGTTGCACCAGTAACTTGAAAACGCATCCAGATATTCACGGCCAGCTACATCGCGAACAGTAATTCCATCTCCGGATTCCGCTATGACAATATCTTCCTTAAGCCAGTCTTTCATCTGTGTGAAAGGGTGCCATACGTATTTTTTGTCGAGCTTCTCATAACGGGCTTGTTGGCCCAGTGGGGAAAGTTCTTTTATACGGCATAGCAGACGTTCGATATTCAGCCCCGCTTTAACAAGAGCTACCATTGACTTTTTGTTTTTCGGCTTTTCCAAAAAAGGTGTAACGCCTAAAACCTCGGCGCAGGTTTTGTCCTTTATAAAATCGATGTCAAGCGTTGGGAATTTTTCTTTTTTATGTTGATTAAATATGATGCCGAAAATTTCAAGCCCCAGCCCGTCAAGAGCTTCCGCCGTAAGTTGAGTGTGGTTTATAGACCCAAGGTATGGGTGGGCCACTATGAGGACTGGCAGGTTTAATCGCCTCGCAAGATCGCCCATGGAAAAATCGTGAGTTAGCGGGGCCAGAATTCCTCCGGCACCCTCTACCAGAACGATGTCGTGCCGTGACGCAAGCTCGTTAAAGGCTGTTACTATTTTTGCGGGGTCTATTGTAACTCCTGCCTCCCTCCCTGCGTGATATGGCGAAAGCGGCGCTTTAAAAACATAAGGGTTGATAAGCTCCATAGGGTCGTTTGAGCGCGCCATTTTTTTCAGGAATGTCGCATCGCAAGCTATAAGTTTTTTGCCGTCTTGTATGGCGCCAGATTCCGCAGGCTTCATGACGCCGACATCAAAACCTTGCTCTTGCAATATAGCGGACAAGGCCCCTGTCACAAATGTTTTACCAACGCCTGTATCGGTTCCGGTGATGAAGATTCCTTTTGGCGTTTTTTTCATCGGGCTAAAAACGCATCGAGATAAATAACTTCATAGGTCACGCTCACGCCATCGTTCAACGCGTAACGTGCGCGATATTCTTCTGCGAATTTTTTCATGATCTGCCGCCTGCCCAACCCCATGCCAGAGAGCCCTTCACTGTTTTGAACACCTATACGTTTTAGTGAACGGATAAAACTCCATGCGTCATCATGTTTACGGACATAAATCTTTTTCTCAGACTTAACGGAAAAACCTGCACCCTTAGCTGAGCTTACAAGCTTTTGTTCATTGGGGAAACCATGAAACATGGCTGGTGTCGCCTGTTTGCCGAAACTGTGACAGGCGCTTGTCATTGAGCTTCTTAATTCATGAAAAGTTTTTTGGCCCAGACATGTGGCTAAAATGCGCCCCTCGGTTTTCAAAACCCTTGCTGTTTCGGCAAAAACGGTATCAAGATCTTGTGCCCATTGGAGCATAAGGTTTGTGGCTACGAGGTCAACCGAATCGTTTTTAAAAGGCAAGAGTTCTGCGTCTGCCTGTGTAACGGAGAGGCTGTTAGCTCCATTTACCGCCTTTTTTGTTTCGTAAACCATGGCAAAAGAGATGTCGTATGCGGTAACGCTTTTAAACAACGCGGATTCAGAGAGAGACTTTGCAAGAGTGCCGGTTCCGCACCCCATCTCAACCGCGACAGCTTTTTTTTCAAGCCCTAACGCCGTTACTCTTTTTGAAAGTTCCTGTGCGATATCGTTCTGAAAATCTGCGTACTTGTCGTATTGCGAAGCGCTTTGATCGAATGCCCTGCGTATCTTTAATTTTATATCCGACAACAAGAAAACTACTCCTGTTTTAAAACGAAGTTTGCAATAGATTCGGCCACCTGCGCCGTTTTGGTAAGGTGTGGCGCATGTCCCGTATTTTCAAGGCAAAGCTCATCCGCCTGTTCGAACAGCTTTTTCCACAATGCCTGGCCACCAACGGGGCATATTCTATCCATACGCCCGTAAATTAGCAATACGGGCTTGTTAAAACGTTCTTTGCTCATCGTAAGGTCGGTTGAGGCAAGCTCTGACAGGCCGGATAAAAGCGCCTCCTGGCTTGGCGGAAAGTTGTTGGAATAAAACAGGTTTTCTATTTCGGCTCTTTGCGCGGGCGTAATTTGTTCCCCAGAGTCAAAAAAACTGTCGATAAAATTGCGCAGGCCGGAATCGGCGTCACGGATGATTTGCCGCTCCATCTTTTTGACTGCGGCCGGGTGCTGGCCTATCCCAAGGTTGTGTGTGTGGGTAACAAACTTCGGCGTGGCGGAGAGCAGAATTAACGATTTTGGTAACACTCCTGTTTTTTCAAGGCAATACCCTGCCGATATGGTGCCGCCCATAGACCAGCCTAGCAGGTGGAAAGAGCTTGCGCCGCTTTTTTTTATAACTTGGGCTAGCTCGCTTCTGTACCGCTCAAAGGTGTATGGGCCGTCAACGCTTTTCGCTTCCCCGTGCCCCGGCAGGTCGAACGTTATAACGCGCAGTTTTTGCTCTAATAGCTTGCTGAGTGAATCAAAAGCGAGTTTTGTCTGGCCCCATCCGTGAACCATTATGAGCAGAGGTTTTTGTTTCATGTCGGTTTTTATACAACCTTGCGCCCTTCAAAGCTATATAAAAAGGGCACGCGAGGGAGGATAATTTGTTACAGGTTCAACAATTACAGGGCTAACAAATTCATCAAACTCTTCTTTTCAATCAAGTCGGCCAAGATCACTGTATTTCCTTATAGAATTGGTTTACAATTGACCTTTTTCATGGATATTCCAATAAAATATTATGCGCGTAGATTTTTTTAGACACAACATAACGGCGGCCGACAGGAAAGCCCTTGAGCGGACTTTAAAAGGCCTTTTTATTTCAACGGGTGACGAGGTTGGCGAGTTTGAGAAAAAATTCGCGAATTACCTGGGCGTTCCTTACGCGGTTGGCGTTACAAGCGCTACGGCGGGGCTTCATCTTGCGTTGGAAGCCTTCGGAATCGGCAAGGGTGACGAGGTTATCACAACCCCCATGACATTTATCGCCACGGCAAATTCTATTTTGCACACAGGTGCGCACTCTGTGTTTGTAGACGTCGAACGCGACACGGGTAATATCGACGCGAACCTGATTGAAAAAGCGATAACGAAAAAAACAAAAGCCATCATGCCTGTCCATCTTTACGGCCAGCTTTGCGACATGACGGCTATTAAAAAAATCGCCCGTGCCCATAAACTAAAAATAATTGAAGACGCGGCCCACTCCGTGGAGGCTAAGCGCGACGGCGTAGGCGTGGGGCAGTTAGGCGATGCGGCGGCTTTTTCATTTTATGCGACAAAAAATATGACGTCCGGAGAAGGAGGGGCCATCTCGGTTCAGTCGGCCAAAATAACAAAATATCTGCGTCAGTCGAGAATCCACGGAATGTCTAAAGACGCGGCGGAGAGGTTTGGCAAAAAGTTTTCTCATTACGACATGCATATCCTTGGTTGGAAATATAATATGTCAAACATTCAGGCCTCCCTGCTTTTGAACCAGATAGACAGGGTGGAAAAAAACCTTAAAATGCGCGAGCGTGTATGGAAAATGTATCTAAAAGAACTCGCCGGTGTCGAGGGTGTTTCTTTCCCTGTAATTCGTGAGGGGTCGCGCTCTGCTTTGCATCTTTTCACGGTTCAGGTTGCACCAAAAAAACGGGATAAGGTTTTGTGGAAGTTGGAAGCGGCAAAGATCGGCGTGGCGGTGAATTTCAGGCCGGTTCATACGATGACCTATTATAAAAAGAATCTTGGGCTCAAGCGGGGGATGTTCCCTAACGCCGAAGCTATTGGGGATAGTGTTATAACCCTTCCCTTTTACCCAACGTTAAAATTACCTGCCGTAAAATATGTCTGCGACAGCTTGAAGAAGGCCTTGAAATCTACCTAGCCGAAGCGGTTTTAAGCCTTCGGCCCGCCTGTTTTTGACTATGAAGGCTGAAAAAAAGTAAAATGTGGTTTCAAAGTAAAAAAATAATTCTACGCTTATATTTCGGAGCTTTACGCTAATGGACGATATAGACAGAAAAATACTGAACATAATTCAAACGGGCTTCCCGGTTACCGAAGCGCCATACGAGGTAATTGGTGAAAAGGTCGGGGTGCCTGAAGATGAGGCTTTTGAAAGGGTTAAAGCCCTCTACGATGGCAAGATAATTCGCAGGATCGGTGCAAGTTTCGACTCTCGCGGCATAGGCTGGACAAGCACTCTTTGCGCCATGAAAGTGCCAAAGGAGCATATAGAAGACGTGGCAAAGATTGTGAGCGCATACCCGGGCGTTACTCACAATTACGAGCGGAACCATGAATATAACCTCTGGTTTACATTTATAGCTCCCGATTTGGCGGCTGTTGAAAAGGGCTTAAAAGAGATCGGCGACAAGAGCGGTTTTGGGCCCGTCCGCAACATGCCGATGATTAAAAAGTTCAAGATTAAAGTCGATTTCAAGTTCAAGGAGAAGAAAGAAGGAGCGGCGCAATGATAGACCTTACCCGTGACGAAGTAAAAATATGCGCAAAGCTTCAAGGCTCTTTGCCAATGACAAAGCGGCCTTTTAAGGATATTGCAGAAGAACTTGGCTTGACGGAAGAAGAAGTGATCGCTAAAACAAAAGAGTTTGGCGAAAAGAAATATTATCGCAGGTTCGGTGCCACTCTGCGTCACCAGAAGGCAGGTTTCACCGCCAACGGTATGGGCATCTGGTGCGTCCCCAACGAGGCCGATCGCCAAAGGTTAGGCGAGGCACTAGCCGCATATAGCGAGGTTAGCCATGCCTATGAGCGGCCATCTTTCGAGGATTGGCCCTACCACCTTTTCACTATGATTCATGGTGAATCTGATGACGAGGTGCGTCAGATTGCCAAAAGGATGTCTGATGAGGTCGGGGTGGCCGATTATGATGTCCTCTTTTCCATCCGTGAATTCAAGAAAAGCAGTATGCAATATTTTGATTACTGGCCGCTTGACGACTAGAAGTTTTACTGGCACAGCCTGAACGCTGAGCCATAAGAGGGGGTATCTTGCCGGAAATATTATTGCCTGCCAAAAAGGATGGCAAATGGGGATACATAAATTTAGCCGGCAAGGTGGTAATAGCTACCGAGTTTGATGATTCCCTTCCCTTCGCCGAGGGGCTTGGCCCTATCAGCTTTAACGGGAAATGGGGTTATGTCAACAAGGACGGGTTTCCTGTTATAGATCTTCTTTTTAACTCCGCCCAACCGTTTTTTAACGGTCTTGCTCCCGTGATGGTCGGAAGTAAATGGGGCTACATAAACACGGAAGGAAATGTCGTAATTGAGCCGCTTTACGATGACTATTCCATGTTTTCAGACGGGTTGGCCGCCATTGAAGTGGATGGAAAACATGGCTATATAAACAAGCAGGGGGAGATGGTTATCCCACCCGGTTTTCACAGGGCGGGCGGTTTTAACAACGGGATGGCGCGGGTTGAGGATGCAGGATCGGTCAGGTATATAAACACAAGTGGAGAAACCATTATAGAAGGCTTCGATTATATCGGCAAATTTTCGGAAGGTTTGGCACCGGTAATGAAAGGTGTCAAGTGGGGCTATGTAAGCATGGCCGGTAAAACTGTTATAGAGCCCAAGTTTGGGGCCGCGCTCTGTTTTTCCTATGGGTTGGCCGCAGTGAAAGATGAGCGTAAATATGGGTTCATCAATACGATGGGCGCTTTTGTAATTGAACCCGCCTACGATTTGGCTTTAGAGTTTTCCGAAGGATTAGCGGCGGTGGAGGTCGCGGGCTTTACCGGGTATATAAACATGGTTGGTAAGACCGTAATTGAACCCAGGTTCAGGTTTGGTGCCGGTTTTTCCGACGGGTTTGCGGCGGTCAATTCGCGTGGCAAGTGGGGATATGTAACAAGCACCGGCACACTTATCGGCAAAATGATATTCGACGAGGCCGACCATTTCAAGAATGGTGTGGCCCGTGTAAAGATAAACAACAAGTTGGGATATCTTGGGACTAACGGAAAATATATCTGGCAACCGTCGATATAAAATAGCTGTCTGGCATTTTTTGGTTTCAGCGTTTATAATTACCGTTTTTACACATCAGGCTTTTGAAGAAAAGGGTATGAAAATATGAGCATGTTAGTTGTTGGCACCATGGCGTATGACTCCGTCAAAACCCCGTTTGGAGAGCGAGATTGGGCGCTTGGTGGCTCTGCAACCTATTTTTCACTCTGTGCGAGCTATTTTACCGATGTGAAACTCGTGGCCGTGATAGGAAAAGATTTTAAAAACGAAGACCTTGAAATGATGAAGTCGCACGGTATTGACTTAAGCGGCGTACAAACTATAAACGGCAAGTCTTTTCACTGGAAAGGTGAATACGGGTTTGATTTAAGCGAGGCCAAGACGCTTGATACACAGCTTAACGTGTTGGCTGATTTTGACCCATGCCTCCCGGATAGTCATAAGGATGTTGACTATGTGTTTTTAGCCAACATAGACCCGAAACTTCAGCAGAAGGTTTTGGACCAGGTAAATAACCCGAAGCTTGTAGCCTGCGACACTATGAATTTCTGGATAGACGGAAACCTTGAAGAACTAAAAAAGACGCTTGAACGTGTAGATATTCTCATAATAAACGAAGGTGAAGCGCGACAGCTTGCCAACACGCACAACCTTGTAAAAGCCGCTAATGAAATAAGGGCCATAGGCCCCAAAACGTTGATAGTGAAAAGGGGCGAGTATGGTGCCTTGCTTTTTCACGAAGGCTCAATTTTTTCCGCCCCTGCGTATCCGCTTGAGGAAGTGTTCGACCCTACCGGCGCGGGCGATACCTTTGCCGGAGGATTTA
>JAJRTC010000116.1 GCA_024278445.1 Nitrospirota bacterium | reverse complement strand
GGCCGGTGTAGATTCAACTGGCGATTACCTGCAATCTAAAGGGCGCTATCTGGCCCGGCGCTACATGGCTGGTGGCGCAGGCTATGAGTTTACCCCGCTCTTTTATGGTGAAGCGCTTTTACTGCTAAACGCGGTTGACGGGTCATATCTTGCTTCGCTTTATTCCGTTTATTCGTTAAGCGATGAGGCTGAGCTTTCAGTGTCTATTTCCATGCCGGTTGGCGATGAGCCTGATGGTGCGCTAATACGCACTGAATACGGGTCATATCCGGCTTTGGCAAGTTTTGAGTTTCGAGCTTATTTTTAACGCGCCTTTTGCGTATAATGTCGATCATGAGTGAAGAGAGAATTACCGACCCGGAGCTTGAGTCAGAAGACGAGGTCAGACAGGAAACAAGCGTTAGGCCCGTATCCTTTGCAGAATATGTGGGGCAGACGCGCTTAAAGGAGAACCTTGATATCTCCATAAAGGCGGCACGTCAACGGGGCGGAGCTTTAGATCACACCCTTTTTTACAGTCCTCCGGGGCTTGGCAAAACAACGCTTGCACACATAATCGCCAACGAGCTTGGCGCGGAAGTAAAGATCACCGCCGGCCCGGTTTTGCAAAAGGCGGGTGACCTTGCGGCTATACTTACGAACCTTCAGCCAAAAGACGTGCTTTTTATAGATGAAATTCACAGGCTGAACCCCGCCGTAGAGGAAATACTTTATCCGGCTATGGAGGATTACAGGATTGACATCATAATAGGCCAGGGCCCGGCCGCCCGTTCAATAAACCTGAACCTGCCGCCATTTACCCTTGTGGGAGCTACTACGAGGGCCGGTCTTATTACATCGCCTTTACGCGATAGATTCGGCATCATCCACAGGCTGGAGTTTTACACGCCCGATGAACTTGTTGATATAATCAAGCGCTCCGCGTCTATTCTTGAAATAAAAATAGATAAGGATGGCGCCCAGGAGATAGCCTCCAGGAGCCGTGGCACGCCAAGGGTGGCTAACCGTCTTTTACGCCGCGTGAGAGACTATGCCGAAGTTCGCGCCGACGGGGTGATAACATGTGAGGTCGCAGACACGGCTCTTGGTATGCTGGAAGTGGATAAAAAGGGTTTTGACAAGATGGATAGAAAATTGATGTTAACTATAATGAAAAATTTTAACGGTGGCCCCGTGGGGCTCGATTCTATCGCCGCCGCGATTGCCGAAGATCGAGACACTATAGAAGACGTGTTTGAGCCATATCTTATACAGGAAGGTTTTATTCAACGCACTCCAAGGGGGCGGATAGCGTCCCGCGAGGCATATAAACACTTTGGCATGCCTTGTGACCCTGATAGTGCGGGATTGCCGTTTTAAATGAAATTTTTCATCTCTGTTTTTCTATCCGCGATTTTTTTAGCGCCAGCTGTTTTTGCAAGTGAAGAAAACCATGTAAAAGTGATACGCCAGTATAGTGGCTCTTTTCTCACGAATGTTGCTGGCAGTTCCCTTACGCGCCCTCCTTACATTCAGGCTATCCGCTCGAAAGACGGCCTCGAATATCTTCTTGGCGGGTTTGAAAAACTTAAGAACAGGATTACGCAGAGGCGCATAAACAAACTGCGTGGCCAACTGAAAAAACTTGATTTTAGCAAGCATATGCTGGTTGGCGTTTTTTCCCAGCCGATGGATAACTACAAAATGAAAATAGAAAAGGTTGTAAAAGACACTGCGGGCAATGCTATAGAACTTATTGTTAACTATCAGCATCAAATCAAGAGTAACCGTATACCGCCTAAAAAATCTATTCACTACATGCTGGCTGTGATTCCCAAAAGTGATTATCCTGTTGTTCTCATGGCAACGGAGATGGTGCCGGCAAAGTCTAAAAAGAGGAAAGCGAAACTTGCCAAACTGATTACCGTTACCGGCCGCTTGATGGCGCTTAGGGGAAATGATCTGCAGTTGGTGCCGGTTGTTATAAAACGCGGAAAAAAACATAGCTATTACATAAGGGGAGAGCAGACGGGAAAGCTGGAAGAACATTTGGGAAAAGTCGTAACCCTTCAGGGAACTGTCTCTCATGAGCGCAACAGCCCGTATGAGTGGGATCTTACGGTTAACAAGGTTGTTAAGGTTTTTAATTAATTTCAATCCATTCGCCATCCGCATCTTTTTTGTAAGACCCAACCAGTTTCAGGCCGTTCACCTTCACCGTTTTGCGGATATCTTTTATTTTATCGGGCGAAAACGTTATGGCCATTTGGCAGTTAGAACTTATTTTGCGTGGTTTTATGGTTGCCCGAACTCTTATTTTCGCTTCTTTAAACATTCGTTCAGCGCGTAATGTCTCATGTGTTGAGATAAACACCGCCAGTAGCTTTTCTGTCATCGGCCTTTTAAAATTTTGTAAAGTTCTTGTGTGAAGCGTTTGACGTCCGCTTGGGTTGTTAGCGCTCCCGGGCTAATCCTTATGGTTCCTTCCGGGAAGGTTCCTGTAAACTTGTGTGCGTGAGGCGCACAATGCAGGCCTGTTCTTACGGCTATTCCTCGTCTGTCCAGAAGATCTCCAACTTCCGCTGGATCTACTCCTTTTACGTTGAACGATATAAGGCTGGCTCTTTTTCTTGTATCAAACGGTGGGTAAACGATTATCAGTGAATCGTTCATAAGCATTTCCAACACTATTTTATTAAGCGCCATTTCGTGTTCACGCACGGCCTTTATGCTTTTTGCCAAGAGGTATTTTATTCCTTCATGAAGGCCTGCGATCCCCGGTGTGTTCATTGTGCCGGCTTCAAACCTGTCTGGCCAGTAGCTTGGCATATCGGCCAGCTCAGATTCTGACCCTGTGCCTCCATCTAACAGCGGCTTGGGTGTCAGACCTTCTGCAAACCACACAAACCCTGTTCCCTGCGGCCCCAAAAGCCCTTTATGCCCTGCGCAAGCCAGTATGTCTATATTGGAGGTGTCGAAGGGGATAGAGCCTGCTATCTGTGCCGCGTCTACGAAAAAAAAGATTTTTTTGGCTTTGCACGCGCGGCCCAAGGCTTTTATTTTTGCTACCGCGCCAGTTACGTTACTTGCGCCAGTGGTTATCAGCATTTTTACTTTTGGGAGACGGGATGGGTCCGGGAGCCCGTTTTTATCAAGAGGGGCATATCTTACACGTACCCCCTTTTTTTTGAGCACGGCTAAAGGTCTTATTACGGCGTTATGTTCTAATGCGGATATCGCTACCTCGTCACCCTTTTTTAAAAGCCCCTTTAAAGCAATGTTTATCCCTTCAGTTGCGTTTTTTGTGAAAATAATTCGTTCAGGATTTTTTAGTTTCAAAAGTTTTGCGATATCAAGCCTTGTGTTAAAAAGGATTCGGCTTGTGGTTATAGCTTGCCTGTGTGCGCCCCGGCCCGGGCTTCCGGCAATTGTTTCTATTGTTTTTGCCACTGCACGCGCCACCTGTTTTGGTTTTGGGTATGAGGTGGCCGCGTTATCCAGATAGATGATTCGCTTCATTTATGTTTTTTAGAACCCCTAATAATTTATTTTCGCAACGAAAGTAATTATTATAACGTCCCGTTTATTTTTCCTGGTTTTGTATGATGTGAACGAATAGGGTGAAGAGCTCTCTGTCGTAGTCGTTTTCATTTTTTGAGAGGAGCAGAAGAGCATCGAACGGTGAAAATGCGTTTTTGTATGATCTCTGTGTCGTAAGAGCATCATAAATATCTATTATGCTGGCAATCCTTCCAAAGGTATGGATTTTGTCTGCCGACAATCCATATGGATATCCTTTGCCACTTAGTTTTTCGTGGTGCTGAAGAAGCGGGGTCATCGCAATTTCAGAGATGGCTTTGTTTCCTTTTAGCATGTCGTAACCCAGGGCGACATGATGCGTAATGGTTTTGTATTCACTGGGTGTTAGTTTGCCGGGCTTGTTTATAAGGTTGCTATCTACCTGGCTTTTGCCGATATCGTGAAGTATCGCACCTAAACCGAGTTCTTCTAAACCTTCATCTTTCGTAATTCCTGCGGCTATTGCAAGTGCCAGGGAAAGTGTTGCGACGTTTACCGAGTGCGTGAAGG
Organism: Nitrospirota bacterium; assembly: GCA_024278445.1. Taxonomy (GTDB): domain Bacteria; phylum Nitrospinota_A; class UBA7883; order UBA7883; family JAJRTC01; genus JAJRTC01. The sequence goes on along the minus strand of JAJRTC010000116.1, from coordinate 4,916 downwards.
TGTAGTAATCGTAGTTATTAATCTTTATAAGGCTGTAAAAGGTTGTGGGCTGGTTTATTATCATGTCGGTGATGCTTGTTACAGATTCCTTTGTTTTGTGCATCAGTTTTTCCGACCGTGGATTCTCTGCCAAACTCTCTACTATTATCCGTGAGTTTTCCCTTATAAAAGCCAGTTTTTTGCGTTCATCCTTGCTGTCTTTAACGTTCTTGAGCATATATGCATGATAGGCTTCTTTATCCGCTTTTCTTATTACAAGGTTTGCGTCTTCCTCTATCCATTTTCCAAGAGTTTTTTCTTCTAATCTTTTGCCTTTTTCAAGGGCCGGGGTAACACTATTTTCCAAACGGATAAAAATAGTGAAATCCAAACGCTCGCCTGCGGTAAATATAACGGGGGCTATGGAATGGTAGTTGTCCATGAAGTTGTAATAGGCGGCTACTTCCTTTGGGTTTAAGTACTTGTCGGAGAACCCTATCTTTTCCCTTTGCACCTCTTCTTCCACTATGGGGCGGCGGTAGAGTTCAAAAAGATTTTCCTGACTTGTCGGAATCAGGACGTTTGTTACATGACTTCCACGACAAACCTCCCTTACCTCCTCAGAAAAGGTGCGGCCAGATTTAATTATTCTCCAAGGCATTCCATCCTGGTCGCGCCAGAAAATATCGACCGGCACGTCATCACCCACGCGAAAAGCTGAAAGCTTAACACTTATGAACTGCTTCTCGTTTCTGCTGGCTTTCTCTTTCTTTTTCTCCTGAGGTTTAATTTCAACGTACTTTTCCGTGTCTATATATACGCGGCTGATACCATCTTTTTTTAGTTGCTCAATATCTTGAGGCGTGGAAACCTGCAAGTTTTTTGCGTGAAGGTGAGTTGGTAGCCATGATGATGCAGGTTCCGTTACAAACATTCCAACTCGAAGGTCGGATACCTTGATTTTTTTTATCGTCACCATTAATCTCTACAAGTTGATTACCATGATATTGTAAGCGACATTAGAGCTTGTTGGCAACGCCGCAAGATATGACAATTTTACAAGTATCACTTTTGAATTAAATATGTTTGATCTGACGGTTTTTGATGCCTTCCTCAAAACGGAAAAACTTGGCCGGGCCCCCGTGATTCTGGACGAAGTGGATTCGACTAACGACTGGCTTGGAAAGAGGCTTGACGACCCACGATTAGCCGAAATAATAGTTATTGCCCACGTTCAAACAAATGGGCGTGGGCGTCATGGAAGGGTGTGGAACCATCTGCCCGGTCTTGGGCTTGCGTTTAGCCTTGCGTGGGAAGTTTCGGGCCAGCCGCGCCCACTTGTGACACTTGCCACGGGTATAGCACTGGCTGAAACGGTTATGGAGCTTGCTCCTGTTGACGCACAATTAAAATATCCTAACGATCTTTTGATTGCTGATAAAAAGGTGGCGGGCGTTTTGACGGAGGTTAAAGGTTTAAACGGCAGGCGGGCCGCTATAATAGGCGTTGGAATTAATGTTAACGTTCCTTTGCATAAGTTCCCGGACGATGTAAGGAAAATTGCAACGTCGATTTTTGCCGAAGGTGGCGTAAAAATATCGAGAGAAGCCATTCTGGCGATCTTTTTAAACAGACTGGAGCCTATGTTGGGTCTGCTTGGTGATGGCCGTTCTGGGGAGGCAATAATCTCGTCGTATAAAAAGCTGAGTGGAATTATCGGCAGGAAAATTGCCGTTACAGCATCTTCCGGTGAGATAATTGGCAAGGTTATGGATATGGATGAAGATGGCGGGCTTATAATAGACTCAGGCGATGGCAAGTTAGAAAAAATAGTGGCTGGTGAAACGAGATTTTTAGATTAGGAGCGACAATTGCCGGGTAGATTGCTTGTAATAGACATTGGTAACACACAGATAGTTCTTGGCGTATACGATGGCGAGGATATTATGGCCTCGTGGCGAATAGATACGAGAAAAAAACGGACAGAGGACGAGTTTGCCATCATCGTTTCACAGCTTTTCAGCCTTGATGGTGTCCCGATGGGGTCTGTTTCTGATGTCGCGATATCTTGTGTTGTTCCTGCTGTTTTGCCGATTGTTGTAACCTTTGCCACAAACGCCTTTTCATGCGAGCCTCTCATTGTGGGGCCGGGTGTAAAAACTGGCGTGTCTATCAACATAGAAAACCCGAAAGAATTGGGTGCAGACAGAATTGCAAACGCCGCAGGTGCCCTGGCCCGTTATGAACCGCCTCTTATAGTGGTTGATTTTGGTACGGCAATAACTATAGACGTTGTGTCTGCCAAATCAGAATATTTGGGCGGGGCTATAGTGCCTGGGATCAGGCTATCGTTAAACGCTCTTTACGAACGTGCGGCTAAACTGCCGGATATTGAGTTCACCCGCCCACCTTCTGTCGTAGGCAAAAATACGGTAACCTCGATGCAGTCTGGAGCTTATTACGGCTACGTAAGCCTTGTGGATGGAATAGTGAACAGGATAAAGGAATCACTCGCCCCAAAAACGCCAAAAGTGATTGCTACAGGTGGCGAAGCCCGGTTGGTTGCGCCCGCCTCATCCACTATAGACGTGGTTGAAGAACGTCTCACGCTGGAGGGTCTGCGCGTGATTCATATGAAAAACAGGACAAATATGCGGCAATAAGGTTGTAATTTCTTGGATTAGATTGCGATTATGTGATAAAACTTCGTTTAGTATGCGCAAAACTATTCTATTAACCGTGGCGGTTTTTTCCGCAATATCGTTTGCGGCCTGTTCCAACATTATGGTGATGGTGGGCTTGGAAAAAGGCCCGCCTCCCGTTACCGATTCTGAGTATTTTAATCTTCAGCTCGATACGCTAATGGAGCGCCTGCAAAAAAACCAGGTAAGAAGGTTTCGCAAGGCGGCGGTTCTAAACTTTGTTAACACTGATGGAAACGTGTCTGAACTTGGCAAATATCTCACTTCCAAGTTTGGTGAACGCGCCATAGCTAACGGGGCTTTCAGGGTTACTCCGCAGGGGCAGGTTCGCGAAGCGTTGAGGAAACTCAAGATAGACTATAAAGGGCAACTGACCAAAGACGAAGTGGCCCAGATAGGCTCAGAATTAGGGGCGGACGCCGTGGTTACTGGTGTATTGTCTGACCTGCAAAAGGGAAGTGACGTAGACCTTAGCGTAAAGGCGATCCAGCCTTCCTCAGGTGACCTTCTTACGTCGGCCAGTGTGGATATTTATCGATCCAAACAGGTTCAAACATTGATTCAGCAGTTTTAAACCGGTTCTTAATACGTCTCATTTCTCAAGGTTTCAAAACAGTGGCCCTCAAAAATATCGCTTCCCGCGTAAAAGTAAAAATCTGTGGGCAAACTTCTGTTGAAGATTGCGAGATGTCTGTTAAACATGGTGCGGATTTCCTGGGTGTCGTGCTGGATGTAGACTGGTCGCCACGGTCGCTTTCGGTATGGGACGCTGTGCCGATCTTTAGCGTTTTTGGCAGTAAAACATTTTTGTTAACGTTCAACCGTGAGGTTGACGGGGTTTTGCTTGAAGCCGTCGCTTCTTTAAAACCGTGCGCTCTTCAGCTTACGGGACAAGAGCCCGTGGAGACAGTGGCAAAACTTGCTGAAAAAACAGGGCTTCTTATTTTCAAGTCTATTCATTTAAGGCCGGAGGGTGAGGGAAATGCCGATGACGTGGTTGAACGCGCTGTTGCTCTGATGCGGAGTTACACTGATGCCGGTGCCGGCGGTTTTGTTCTGGATACCGCCTCGAAAGGAATGTATGGGGGAACCGGGGTTAAAAGTGACTGGGGTTTGGCCGCCAGGGTCGTGGCAGAGTCTGCCGTTCCCGTGTTTATAGCAGGTGGGATAAACCCTGAAAACGTGGCGATGGCGGCCGCTATACCTGGAATATACGGGGTTGACCTTGCAAGTGGAGTCGAGTTCTCGAAAGGAAAAAAATCGGAGGAAAAACTCGCGGCCCTGTTCGATAATTTCCGCCAGGCTTGATATCATATCTCGCATGACAAGGCCCATGCGGAATTTTGTTGTTTTATCCTTTGTGTTGCATCTTTCATTGCTGGTGTTGTCCGGCTTTGCGGATGTTGAGCCCGACCGGGTGAGCGCACCTATAAAGATAACTTTGTTCGAGCCTGAATCTGTTATGAACGATGACCTCCCCGTGGGGCGCATAATGGAAACCGCCCAACCTGAAAAAGACGAAGTGCCCGCAGGCGATGCGAAAATACTTTCATATTACGATACGCGGGCCGAAAGCCCGGAGAAGGGCGATGAATATAAAGCCACGCAAATGGCTTACCCCAAAAAACGGATAGACCTGCCTTATCCGTCTGAGAAACGGGCTGATGAAAATGTTACGGCAAAAAAAACGGAAAAACAAAAAACCGCCATAGCCTCGCTTGTAAAACCGAAGGTTGCACAAAAAGAACGATCATCGGCAAAAGAGATAAACGTTTTTTCTGAAGACCTTATTGAACTCGCGGATGAAACAAAGGAAACCGAGTTTTTTGAAAAGAGCGATAAAGAGGAAAAACAAAAAAGAGAAAACATGTCTGCCCTTATGACTGATAGCCCCGACCCTGAATCGAAAAATCTGTTTCAGGAAACAGGGACGCCTGACGTGGAGAGTTCCGAGATATCCCCCTTCGTTATGTCCGATACCGGTGATGTGGTAGACATGGGTGACGAGGCCATTGTGTCGCTTAACACGAAGGCGTTTAAATATATGGATTATTTTGTTTCCATAAGAAAGGCAGTGGAGTCGGTCTGGTCATATCCTGAAGATGCGGTGATCCACGGTTTGGCTGGCAGGGCTGTTATAAAATTTACGATTACCAACGATGGCGAGCTGGAAAGCGTGAGGGTGTTAAAGTCATCCGGATACATGAGCCTGGATGACGAGGCGCAACTGGCCGT
>JAJRTC010000115.1 GCA_024278445.1 Nitrospirota bacterium | reverse complement strand
GTCGTCTCGCCGGTTTCCTCATCCACGTTCTTAACCACGAGCCGAACCATAAGTTTCAGTGAATCTGCATACGACAGGCCCCGCTGGAGACACTCGTCTTTATGGAACTTCTCCTTATACTGAATCTCTTTTCTGCAAGTAGGGCAAACAACGCCTGGCCCGCCAAGCTCTAAATACTCACCACACTTGCACTCCCAGATTCCAAGCTCATACCCCTTGTATTCCAAAACGGCGGTTTTGTTGTAGTCAGAGATCGGAAAAATCCCCAAAAACACCTCGTGAATACCTTGTATCTTACGCTCAGCCGGGGCAACTGTCCGCTGGAGAAATTTCTCATAAAAACTTGTCTGAATCTCTAAGAGATTCGGAATTTCTATAGCGGTTGAGATCTTGGAAAAGTCCCTGCGGTTTGCAGGTTCTTTACCTTTTCTATAAGTTGCGGTTTTAGTCATGAATCGGATAAACCTCCTAATAGAGGACAGCAATATGTCTCTTGGTCGTTTTAAACGTGTAAGGGCAATTCCCTCCCCTTACACGTCAAAGCGCATAACCAGAAAATGGTTTCTGGCAAAAGCAGAAAAGCTGGCTTCAAAATTATTTAACTTCAACAATTGCGCCGGCTTCTTCAAGCTGGGCCTTGATTTTCTCCGCTTCCTCAGGAGCAACGCCCTCTTTAACAGCCTTGGGAGCGCCGTCAACCACAGCTTTAGCTTCTTTCAAGCCAAGGCCGGTAATCTCACGCACGGCCTTAATGACCTGGATTTTCTTGTCACCGACACCAGACAGGATAACGGAAACCTCAGTTGGGCCAGCATCAGCGGCATCGCCTCCACTTGCAGGAGCGGCGGCCACAGCGGCAGGAGCGGCGGCTGAAACACCCCATTCTTCTTCCAGTTCCTGAACAAAGCCCAAAAGCTCGTGAACCGGCATATTTTTTATAAACTCTTTAACGTCTTCCTTGGTCGCTGCCATTTTCTTTAAATCCTCCTAATTTTAAACTGTATATCCATTCAGGGAACAGGCGTTATTAAGCCTCTCCCCCTTCTTTCTTCTTCTCCGCAATCGCGTGTAACGCGTAAAGGAACTTTCTTGCGGTACCTTCCATAACACCCAGGAAGTTGCGTACCGGGGCCTGCATAAGACCCAAAAACATCGCCTGAACAACAGGTTTCGGCGGAGTGCTGGCAAGCTTCTTGACACCGGCATCATCCAAAATCGAACCATCGATAAAACCGCCAAGAATTTTGAGTTTTTCATCTTTCCTGGCAAAATCAGAAATGACCTTGGCAGGAGCGCCAACATCATCGCCAAAACCGAAAGCTACAGACACGGGGCCTGAAAAAACATCCTGTGCCGCCTCAAAAGGTGTGCCTTTAGCGGCTATTTTGGCAAGAGTGTTCTTTACGACCTTAAGCTTGGCACCAGACGCCCTCAAATTTTTGCGAAGGGCGGTGGAGTTTTCCACCGTCATGCCGCTAAAACTTGTAAAAATGGCGACATTGGCTTCATTGAACGAGCTTTTTAACGCCGCGACTTCCTCTTGTTTTGCTTCAGTGACCATTTTATCTCCTCACTATTATGCGGCGCTAAGACCTGCAAGGGATGTGTCTACCTTCACCCCCGGGCCCATCGTGCTTGTTACTGAAACAGATTTTATATATGTCCCCTTGGCGGAAGCAGGCTTCATTTTCTGCAACTGCTCCATAAGCGTGCGAGCATTTTCAAAAAGATCCTCTGCCGAAAAGCTGGCTTTACCAATCGGCGCATGGATTATTCCTGCCTTGTCCACACGAAACTCGACTTTACCTGCCTGAATTTCTTTTATCGCGTTTGCAAGGTCAAAAGTAACCGTGCCAGATTTTGGATTCGGCATAAGGCCCCTTGGCCCCAAAAGCTTGCCTATTTTACCAACCTGCCCCATCATGTCAGGGGTGGCGACAGCAACGTCAAAATCGAGCCAGCCGCCCTGTATCTTGGTGACAATGTCTTCTGCGCCGATGAAATCAGCCCCGGCAGTCTCTGCTTCCTTAGCCTTGTCACCTTTTGCGAAAACCAGTATTTTTCTGGTTTTACCGGTTCCTTTCGGCATCGTAACGGCACCGCGAATCATCTGGTCGGCTTTGGTTGGATCTACCCCAAGACGCACGGCGATCTCAACAGTTTCGTCAAACTTTGCCCCAGCTATTTTTTTAACTATCCCAAGCGCCTCGGAAAGTTTGCGTTTCTCGTTACTGTCTAAACCAGTAACGGCCGCACTGTATCGTTTACCCCTTTTCATGACAACATATGACCCTTTCGTATAATCACTCTACTCAACCAATATGCCCATAGACCTGGCCGTTCCGGCTATGATCTTCATGCCGGCCTCTTCGTCGGCGGCGTTTAAGTCTTCGCTCTTGGTTTTCACTATTTCGCGTACCTGATCCCATGTAACACGGGCAACTTTTTTCTTGTTTGGCTCAGGCGAGCCTTTCGCTATTCCCGCCGCTCTTTTTAAAAGCACAGACGCAGGCGGCGATTTTAAAATAAACGAAAATGACCTGTCGGAATAGACTGTGATTATCACAGGGATAATCAGCCCTTCCTGCCCCTGGGTCTGAGCGTTAAACGCTTTACAGAACTCCATGATATTAACCCCGTGCTGACCCAATGCAGGGCCGACAGGAGGAGAAGGGTTTGCCTGTCCAGCAGGTACCTGAAGTTTAATGCTACCAACAGCCTCTTTCGCCATGACTATCCTCTATACGATAAAATTCGTTTATATCTTCTCGATCTGGGAAAACTCCAGCTCAACCGGAGTTGCCCGCCCAAAAACACTAATCATAACCTTAACCTTGGCACGCTCCATGTTAACCTCGTCAAGCGTACCGGTGAAGTTGGCGAAAGGCCCGTCAATAACACGGACAGACTCACCCACGTCATACAAATATTTCGGTTTCGGTTTCTCGGCGGCACCGGTAAGTTGCTCTTTAATCCTTGAAACCTCATCCGCCTTCAAAGGAGAAGGGCTTCGCGCATCACCTAAAAAACCGGTTATCCTTGGAGTGTCTTTAACTATCTGCCAGGCAGTCTCATCCATCTCCATCTCTATCAAGATGTAGCCCGGGAAAAACTTGCGTGAGCTCTCTCTTTTCTTGCCACCACGAACCTCAACCACCCGCTCTTCAGGAACCAGAATCTCACCGACAAACTCAGACTTGGCATTCTGACGCAGGCGTTCCCTTATTTGTTCGGCAACCTTTTTTTCGTAACCTGAATAGGTATGCAAAACAAACCAGTCCTTATCAGACTCAGGCTCAACCTCAGCCACAGGCGCAGAGGCTTCTTCCGCTACAGAACCAGCCGCGTTAGAGTTATTCTCTGTTTCGGCTTCAGTTTCAGCTGAAGAGAGTTCTTCTTCGGCCTCTTTTTCTACTTCGTTTTCAGCGACCATGTTCATTCCTAATTCAATGCAAGCCCAACAACCTTGGACAGGACAAAATCGACGACACCCAGGTAAAAACCGATAAGCATCACGACCACCAAAACCGCAATAGTTGTGGCGATGGTATCTTTCCTGCTAGGGAAAGTTACCTTCTTGGTCTCGATCTTGACCTCTTTTAAGTATTGGCTAAATTTCCGTATCTGTTCCATAAAACCCAACTCGGTTAATTATTCAAATCATCCAAAAGTTCTGGCAGGCCAGGAGGGATTCGAACCCCCAACCACCGGTTTTGGAGACCGGCGCTCTACCAGTTGGAGCTACTGGCCTGGACCTGTCGCCTATCGCGTCTCCTTGTGCG
>JAJRTC010000114.1 GCA_024278445.1 Nitrospirota bacterium | reverse complement strand
CAGTCATTGAGAAGTGAGCGCGGAATGTCATTGCTGACAACTGTAAAGGTTTTTAAAGACCTGAAGCCGCCTTTCTGTAAACGCAAATCTTAATTTTCGCAGTTAACAGGTTAGCGCCATCACTTCATCTTCCGGCACAGGCCCTAGCGCTACTTGCGTAAAGTTCTTATTCTCAAAAAGCTCACAGGCAAGGGCATGAACACCTTTCACAGTTACGTTAGATAACCCTTCTAACAACTCATCCAAAGTAAAACGTTTCTCGTCATAAAGATTATGGTAGGCCATCCGTCCCATTCTGTAGCTTAACGATTCAAAAGACATTTTCAAAGTATCAGCCCCCATCTTTTTCGCACGCAAGACCTCGTCATCGAAAGGAGGTTCTTGAACCATTTTTTCAACCTCGCCCATGATAGCTCTTTGAGTTTCTTCAAGCTTATCTGGCGAACAGGCGGCATAAACTCCAAAAAGACCTGTCTCCACAAACTGGTCGTAAAAGCTGTATACAGAATAGGCCAGCCCAAGTTCCTCCCTCACTTTTTGAAAAAGCCGGGATGAAATGCTGGAGCCCAAAATTGCATTTAACACTGCAAGCTCATGCCGTCTTTTGGTGTTCATGGCAAGCCCCGGCCCGGCTATCATAAGATGCTCCTGCTCAAGCGGTTTTATTACCGCTTTTTTAATTTGTGAAGGGCTATCGGCCTGGCACACTCTTTTCGTATTAACAGGTGCAAGCCCTCCAAAACTTTTTTCAACCAGTTTAACAAGTTTTTCAGGTTCCACATCTCCGCATGCGGTAACGACAATAGACTGAGGGGCGTAGCTTTGCCTTCGGGCTTCCATAAGGTCGGCTTTCATTATTGAGCGAACCGTTTCAGCCACACCGGTTATAGGCCTGCCGAGTGAGTTCTGCCTGAAGCGTTCTTCAAAAAGCTTATCATATATAAGATCCGACGGGCTATCCTCCCCCATACGGATCTCTTCTAGTATCACCTGCCGTTCACGCTCTATCTCGTCTTCCGGAAAGGTGGCGTTCAGCGTCATGTCCGCCAGAAGATCAAACGCCTGCGGGAGCCTGTCGGATAAAACACGCGCAGAATAGCAAGTTACTTCGCGAGAAGTGAAAGCATCGACGTTACCACCAAGTTCATCTATCTCCTTGGAAATGGTATGGGCGTCGCGCCTTAAAGTCCCCTTGAAAACGAGATGTTCGAGAAAATGCAGAAGGCCCGCTTTCTCCGCCGTCTCGTCGCGGGAACCTGCGTTTATCCAGATACCGAACGAGACGGAACGAAAAAACGGAATTCTTTCGCAGGCGACCCGGACGCCGTTAGCGGCGACCGCCTCTATCACCGCGTCCACCGCCGCCACGTGGGGCACGTCCACCGTCGTCACCGCGCCCCCCATTACCGTCACGCGAGCCACGGGCACCTTCCGGCCTGCGAGGAGGTCTGCGGGAACCTGCGTCTCCGCCAGCATCATCGCCCTCACCTCTCATGGCTTCCTTGCGGGAGAGGCGGATTTTACCGGAACGGTCGATATCTATAACTTTCACCAGCATTTCGTCGCCGATGTCCGCCTCATCTTCCATCCGCTCTACACGGTGTGGCGCCATTTCGCTTATGTGGCAAAGTCCATCGGTGCCGGGGAAAATCTCCACGAAAGCACCGAAGTCTACAATTTTCTTTACGGAACCGACATAGATTTTGCCTATCACCGCTTCCTGGGTGATGGCGTTAATTATATCCAAAGCCGCCTTCAACTGTTCGCCGTTGGTGGAAGCTATTTTTACGATTCCCTCGTCATTCACGTCTATCTGGCAACCTGTATCCGCCGTAATGCCGCGAATGACTTTGCCACCCGGCCCTATGATGTCGCGAATTTTGTCCGGGTTAATCTGGAGCGTATGAATACGCGGGGCGTTTTTGTTCAACTCGGTTCTGGGCTCAGCCAAAGCTTCCGCCATTTTATCGAGAATATGGAACCTTCCCTGCTTGGCCTGTTCAAGAGCGCGTTGCATAAGCTCTACCGGTAGCCCTTTAACCTTGATATCCATCTGAACGGCGGTAATGCCTTTACGCGTACCGGCGACCTTAAAGTCCATATCGCCTACCGCGTCTTCAAGCCCTAGTATGTCAGACAGGATGGCCGTCCTGTCTCCATCCTGCACAAGACCCATGGCAATTCCCGCAACAGCGCCCGATATCGGAACGCCTGCGTCCATAAGGCTTAACGAAGCGCCACAAACGGAAGCCATAGATGAAGAACCGTTCGATTCCAAAATCTCAGATACGATACGGATGGTGTAAGGGAAATCTTCGGCTGTCGGCAGAACAGGCTCTATAGCGTTCTGTGCCAACGTGCCATGGCCTATCTCGCGTCTGCCGGGCCCCATCATCCTTTTTACTTCGCCTACGCAGAACGCCGGGAAATTGTAGTGCAACATAAACCTGCGAGGTTGCCTTCCTTCGAGGAAGTCTTCCATGAGCTCGTCTTGTCCTGTGCCAAGCGTGGTGGTAACCAGGGCCTGTGTTTCACCTCTCGTAAACACGGTGGAACCGTGGGTGCGAGGCAGAGCGTCTACACCGATATCGATTTGCCTTATCTCGTCTGTCTTGCGGCTATCGGCGCGAAGCCCGTCGCTTAAAATCATTTCGCGTATAAGCCCTTTTCTGACCGTATCGAAGGCTTCTTTATAAATAGCCTCAACACCGTCTTCCGGCTCGTCACCTATAATCTCTGCAATTATGGCGTTACGAACTTCCTTTATAGCGTCGCCACGCTCTTTCTTGCCGGAAGTCAATATTGCGTCACGCAACCTGGAACCCATTTTTTCAGAGATAGCGGCGATCTCGACGCTCCTGTCCGGCCCTTCGGGAACCTCTATTTTCTTTTTGCCGAGTTTCTGTTTAAGCTCGGTCTGAATAGCGCAAATCTGCTTGATCCAGCCATGGGCAAACTCAAGTGCGGCCACAAGGTCGTCTTCAGACATTTCCTTGCCGCTACCTTCGACCATGTTGAGCGAATCTTCCGTACCGGCACAAAGTATGTTTATGTCAGATTCAGGAATCTGCTGAATGGTGGGGTTAACTATGAACTCGCCATCAATACGCCCGACTCTTACCGCAGACACCGGCTGATGAAACGGAAGATGAGACACGCTAAGGGCGGCCGATGCACCTGTTAACGCAAGCGGGCTTGTTTCATGTTCATAATCAAACGAAAGCGGGTTGATGATTACCTGTGTTTCATTTAAAAACCCTTTTTCAAACATGGGGCGGATGGAGCGATCGACGATTCTGGATGTCAAGGTTTCGCGATCCGAAGGGCGGGCCTCCCTTTTAAGAAAACCACCGGGAATACGCCCAGCGGCAGAAGTTCTGTCTCTGTAATCAACAGTCAGGGGAAAAAAGTCGAGCCCTTCTCTTGCTTTTTCCTCTGCCGCTACGGCGGCGAGGATGATGGTTTCTTCAAAACCTACAACCACGGAACCTGCCGCCTGTTTAGCCAGAAGTCCGGATTCTATAAAAAATGTTTTTCCGTTAATGTCGAGTTCTACTCTCTCAGCTTGCATCTTTGTTTCTCTTTCTTCCTAATAATCCGCTTTGTCCTACAGTTTTCGCCCGGTTTTATTTTCTCGCGGTGTGCGCTTGCGCTGGGATTGTGTTAAGCGTAGCGTCAAAGCAAAAGCCCTCCGACATCCATACGGAGGAGTGTGGCAAGATCGGCGAAATAAATAGCCACAGGGTATACGCTATCTGCGTATACCGAGTGACGCTATCAGTTTTTTATACCGCTCAAGGTCTTTCCCTTTTAAGTATTCTAAAAGACTACGCCTGGAACTAACCATTTTGAGCAGACCACGACGGGAGTGGTGGTCTTTTTTGTTTGTTTTGAAATGTTCTGTCAGAATTTTGATCCGCTCAGACAAAATCGCTACTTGCACCTCAGGCGACCCGGTGTCGTTACCCGATGTGCGGTATTTTTCTATAATGTTTGTCTTAAGCTCGTTTGTAAGCGTCATAACCTACCTGTCCCTACCTCTTTCGTTTCCATCTTTTCTTTATTGACCTACCAGAATCGAATACAAATATCAGGTTTCAACCTATTTTGCAAAGGCTTTTTAGTTATTTAGCGCAAACAAACAAAAACACACGGCTACAACGGATAAGCTTAATGGGTCGGAGCGCAGTCGGACTTGTCACCCTGAGCTTTGGCGACCCCATGTAGCAAGGCCGAATAGACGCAGGCCAGATTTTCCAAGGCGGCCTTAGGGCTTCCGGGCAGGTTTACTATCATCACGCCATTTCTTATTCCGGCAACACCTCTTGAAAGAACGGCGCGGTTTGTGATCTTGAGCGATTCAGCTCGCATAGCCTCAGGAATTCCAGGAATCTCCTGTTGCAAAATGGCGCATGTAGCCTCAGGAGTTACGTCACGCGGCGACACGCCAGTGCCACCAGACGTTAAAACTAAGTCCAACCGGCCAGAATCGGCCCATTCCACCAGCTTTTTGCCGATAATATCCGCCTCGTCCGGAATTATGCTGACCTTGGCCAGGTCGGCCCCTTCTTTTGCTAAAAATTCGCGTATAACTCCCTCAACGCCATCGGGGCGTACTCCGGCGCTTGCCCTGTCGCTCATCACGACAAGCCCTATCCGAATATTTGTGTTGTCACCCAAAATTTTAAATTTCCTGTGTGAGAGGTGGAATATATATGTCGTCAGTGGCTAAAAAAGTATCAGGGCCGGTGGAGTAAAGAGCAAATTTATCGCCCTTAAACTTAAGCTGATAAAGATTTTTCCACGGGTCCATGAGGCTTGCCGATGACACTATACCTGTTGAAAGAAGTTCATGGATGGAGCCTGGGGGCTTGCCGTTGAGCTTTAAATATATTTTCAGGCCTTTCTCTATTCTTTTAAGCCCGGCGACAGCCTGAAGCTTTTGCACGTTTTCCATGCCACGAACCTGCTTTTCCATGGTTGCGGGCCACGAAATAAATTTTAAGCCTAAACCGGCAGATACGACAACCAGCAAAACCATAACAACAGCATATTGAACCAGTTTTCCGCCTGTACCTTTGGCTTTTACCGCTCTTTTTTTCTTTGCCGGCTTGATTATGTTCAGCCCAAGCATACGTTTTACAGCTTCCAGACTCTCGAAATGCCCTTGCCGCGCTGAGTCGAGGATCTCTTTTACTGTTTTCCCCTCGCCTATTACACAAAGAACGGCAACATCAGAATCGGAAAGCTCTACACCCCTCGTAGTCAGGATTTCATATTCAAGGGACGCTTTGTATCCACTCCCTTTTTGCCCGGCGGCTTTAGAGGCAAGCGTGTCGTCTTCATCTTCTCCTATGATGTTTTTTACAATAAAGGTGTCCATAGGGGGGATGGAGGTTACCAGCTTCGGCCACTCGTCCGCTATCCTGCACCCTTCCATAAGAAGAGCGTCCACGTCCATCGGTCTCATGACCTTGTCGTTATACTTTAACCCCTTGATAACTGAAAACTCGTAATTGCCACGCTTCCAGCGCATGGAATTGTATACGGTATCAATAACCTGACGTTTTATAAGCTCTATTAAAACCTGCGCCTCAATCTTCCTGGCAAGAAGCTCCCAATAAGGCTTAAGCTTGTCGTCATGCTCCTTTTTAAGAAGCGCCCATTCATCGTCGTTTACAAGACTGTTGGAAACCAGTGTTCCCCTGATACGCGCCTCGTCACGGCTTGCCGTTCCTTCCGCATAGATTATGGAGCCTTTGTCAAAAGTGACTTTTACAAGATCGTCGTTATCGACAAGGGTCAACCTGCCGGTTTTGCCTTCAAGCTTAATCATCTGAAAGATGTTAAGGATGTTAAAATCCTCAAGATTTCCCTGAAGCGCCATATTAGTAAAAATCCTTTTTCAACACGGTGTTCATCAACAGCCAGTAAAAGGCAACGAAGCCTAAGAAGAAGGTATGGGTGTTAGCAACTTCCTTTATGGAATTGCCATGCGTAAGTAGCTCCATGCCGATAGTGGAAACACCATAAACAATGGCAAGGCTTGCGATAAACGCAAAAATAAAGCCTGAAAAATGCTCCTGAAAATAGACACGGCCAATCCCCGGATAAACCCTGTCCAAAAGGTTTGCGATGCGATTACGCCTACCCTGATATTCCCTGATATCCTTAAGTTTCTTATCTTTCCTGGTTGTAGACACCGCACCCTTCACGCTCTGGACGGCTACGCACTGGTTGCACTTGGGAAAGTCAGAATCAAGGTATATCGGAGGACGAAACGTAATGCCGCAAGAAGAACAGCTTCTGTGCGATATCCTGTTTCTCCAGAAAATGCCCGCTACGGCTACAAGCCCTAAAAACACAAAGGAGATCACCTTATAAGTTTTTTGGGACAAGTCGCCTAAATAGACGCCCCACAAAGCCTTAAAAGCTTTTTCGGTATTCTTTCCAAGTTTTGTTTCCAGTTCGGTAAGTTCCTTGCCGGTTATCGGGAAGTCAATCACCTTTTTGTCCGGGTCACTGCCGGTTTGCTCAACGAACATGGCCGTTTTATCTCTATCGATAGAGAGAGCCCGTTTATATTCCCGTTCCGCATCTTTTGTTTTAAACAAGGCGACATAGGTGTTGGATAGATTAAAATGGGCCGCCACAAGCTGAGGATCGGTTTTTATAGCCTTTTCATACATCTCCACGGCCTTGTTATAATCTTTGGCCATGAAGTAAACGTTCCCCTTGTTCACAATGGCCCTTGTGTCCTTTGGCCATTTTTTTAATATCGCGTCATATGCGCTGATCGCGGCATACTTATCACCCTTAAGCATGTTTAAGTACCCAATGGCGAAGGTAAGCGTTTTGTCGTTCGGGTTGTTTCGGTTTTCACGCTCAATAATCTTCTTGGTTTCATGATCCCACGTATTCTTTGACAAAAGATAAACGGCCCTGTAAGCGTCTCCGTTCGCCCAAAAAACGCCCTTGGACATGTAGTTGAAGGCGTGAGGAGTTAAAAACACGAATAACGCAAAAAAACCGACCACGGCACGCCCGCCAAGCCTGAGATACGGCCACAGGAACAATGGAATGAAGAGTAAAAATATGAGCCATCCGCCAATCGCAAGCGGAGCCATAGTAACAAGCGCTCCTAACACAACTTTAAGGAATCCTTCCGGCTTCACAGGAAAAAGCATGGCGATATCTGCCATAAGGGCATGATAATGCAAAGCGAAAAGGGCAATAAAGATAAAAAGAAAAGTAAGTAAAACGGCAAGAAACGCAAACCTGGCGATATGAGAGGTTGCCGTATCACGAATGACCATATCGGAGAACATTGCCTTTAAACCGGAAGTAAGGCTCGTGGCCACGCCTTTTATATTCGCCTTATCCTTAATAAAAAGGGCCTTCGCCAGAAAAAAGTAGGGGGTCGGGTGATCCGGAGCGAACTTTACAGCATCCTCACCAGCCAGAATGGCTGAATCATAAGAACCTTTTTTAAGTTCAGCCATCCCTGCGGCTACGCACAAATCGGCGACATCAAAAAGGTTGCGCGTGCCAAGTTGCCGCATCAGGCCTAAAATACGGTTGCTTTCATTAAAAGCTTCCAGTTTGGAACCGCTTTTTATGGCAGAAAGCCATTTATCGAAAGCCTTGACCAAATCACCGTTATTGGCAAAGTCAGCAAGCTCTAAAGAGGAGACGGAGGAAAAGTGATCTTCTTCAACAACTCCCTGCCCATACGCTTGCGCAGTAAAAAAAAACAGGGCAAAAACAGCAATCCTGACGATGTTTATGTAATGTGCCATAAATGGGCGAAACCGTAAAAGAAAATCGGCCTAATCCTTGAACATGTCGTCAAGCCTCTCCTTGACAGAGTCAGAGTAATCTTCCTCAATCTGTTCTTTCTGAACAGCACGCTTGGAGGCTATATCAAATATCTTTCCCAGTTTAGCAGTCAATTCCTTCGAATAAAGGTTAACCATGCCAACGGTAGTCTGGTCATCAAAAACAATTGCGGTAATAGCCCGTTCGGACACAAGGGAGATGTGTATATGGTCTTTTTTTCCCTGGTGGAACATAACGGTGAACTCAGCCTCACCCAAAACTCTCGCCATTTCCTTGGTAGCCGCAAAAGAGCCGGCCACCAGTGCTGAAATGGTTTCAGGGTTTATGCTCTGGCTATGCCCCTTCTGAGTGACAAGGTGGCCGTCCTTGTCTACGAGGTAAATGCTCTTGGCGCTGGCAAGCTTTAAAAACTCGCCCAGAAGCTTGTCTACGAGGCCTAAGTCTTCCGTGTAATAAACAAGACGTTTAGTGCGAAGATGTTCGTCTTTCATAATGCCGCTAGCACCTTTTGGTTAAATCTTGTCTTTATAAACTTCAATGATAGCATTCTCCCTTAATTTAAGGAAAAACGCGCCAAGAAGCGCTTTTTTTCTCTTGTTTTTAAGGCCCGCCTTCACATGCGCCTTTACGCCCTCAAGATCTTTCCCGCCAAATTTATTCACGTTAGCATTGTAATATTCGGCAATCTCGCTATCTGAGACATGAAGTTTTGTTTTCACATCAGGAATTATGTCTTTTATTATTTTTCCTATTATCACATTTTTTGTGGCCTCATTGCGAAGGTTATCCATCGAGAGCTTCCTTTTGGCAAGATAGCCATCCAGATCACCGCTTGAGTTGAAGCGTTTGGAAAATGCGTTTATCTGAGCCTCGACCTCATCAGGTGAAGCCCCAATGTTCCTGCTCTTGGCGTCCTGAAGCAGAAGAACGTGGTTCACCAGAGACTCCAAGAGTTTACTTTTATCTTCCGGGCTGAATTTTTTAAAATCATCAATTTCATCGCTTTTAGCCGCCAGGCGATATTGCGCTTGGCAATACTGGTTAAAATACCCCCTCGATATTTTGTCTGCGTTAACGGAAGCCACATAGACCTCTTCTTTTTTGGCTTTATCCTCCGGAGACATTTTCGCGGTTTTAGTCTCCGCTCCCGGTTCTTTGGAATTCAAGCGATCCAGAATTATGGATGCGGCAAGCTTCAACGTTGGCAGAACCCCGTCTCCCATTGCGGCTACAGCCTCTGTTGTGGCCGCTCCGGGCCAGTTAACTTCCTTATCCAGTTCTTCCACGTCCATGGCACTCGGCAGGTCTCTCTTGTTCCATTGAATAACAAGAGGAATTTCATTCAGTTTGAGGCCGTATTCGTCAAGATTTTTTTCAAGGTCTTTCAACGATTCGATATTTTCAGCCAGTTTTTCCGCTTGGGAATCTGCCACGAATATAACGCCATCCGCTCCCTGAAGCACAAGCTTTCGGGTGGAGGAATAATAAACCTGCCCCGGAACCGTATAGAGCTGAAACTTGGTGGACATACCACGCACTTTGCCAAGGTCTAGCGGGAGAAAATCGAAAAACAGCGTCCGGTCTCCCTCTGTGGCGATGGAAGTCATTTCTCCCTTGTTCTGGTTTGGTACCTTTTCGTGAATTATCTCAAGGTTTGTCGTCTTACCACTCATGCCGGGGCCGTAATATACAAGTTTGCAAGAGACCTCTTTTTTAGCGTAATTTATCTGCACTTAAAAACCCCGTAATTTATATTTGTAAACAGCATTACACACTAAGCCTTCCGGTTTTTTTGATCTCGTTTGCGGCCTGAAAAAGGGCGACGTTTATATTCCCTTCATCTACCCCCGTCGGTGTAATGGCAAGCAAAAAAGAGATTCCAAGGTCTACAAGATATATTTTGCCCTCCTCAGAGGCAACGACATACCGCGTAAATTCAGTGTGCCCCATCGAGCCCAAAGCGTTTTTAATTGTTGCGGCCATATGAGACATGAACGCCCCTATCGTTTCGCCGTCATAATTTCTGTTAAGCTCGGATTCTATCATCATCCCTTCTTTGGTAATAATAAGCGCCCCCAACACGGCGTCGTTACTGCAAAGTGTTTCCAACACAAATTTAAGCGTTTTCATAGCGCTACCTCTGCCAGGTAACGATGGATTCTTTTATCAACGGTGGCCATGTTAGCGTCATTGTCAACAATCACCGCCAGAACTCCAAATTGTGGAAGTTCCTCGGTTATTATGGTTCCAACGGGGCAAACAAGCGTTCCACGTCTAAAATTTCCCATTCCAAAACGTTTGGCTCCGCTCACCGAAGCCTTGTGCAGGTTAAAAACAAGGGATGGAACGACATTTTCATCGAGCCCGGCCTTGTTGACAATTTTTACGGGCTGTCCGTTCCTGTCCAAAATCATAATCCCGGAGAGCCCCTCCAGCCTGCTGAAGAGAGAAAGCTTGGCACTCAAAGCCTCAATAACAATTTCGTCATCGTCAGTTTCTTCGTTACCGATTTCAACCTTTTCATCCAGGCTCCAGGATGTGAGTTCTTGCGGGTCAGCGGGTTCATCCTCTCCGCCTTCCGCTACCATTAGAGGTTGCCTGTCTGGGGTTACGGCAGGCTCCGCCGTAACAACCTGCTTTTGTGCAGACACAATTTTTCGGGCGCCAGAAGCCTTTTCTTTCTGGTTTATCAAAGCCATCAGCGAGCTTGCTTTTTCATCACCCGGCGAAGTTTTCAGAATATCGGCAAGAAGCGTGCGGGCTTGTTTTCTTCCACCGGCCTTAAGGTATATCTGGCTTGCGAGAAGCTTGGCAAGATAGTTATGCGGATCAAGCCTCAAGGCTTTTTCAAAGCTTCCCAAAGCAGATTTCAAATGGCTTGTTTTCGTGTTGTCGGCGTTGTAGCAGGCAACCTGCACCTCGCCTTTTATGATATGAATGTTCCCGTTATCCGGGAATCGTTCGATCCCTTTGTCACACACCTTAAGCGCAAGGGAGAGTTCTCCAAGCTTCTTCAAGCTCTTCGCTATCTTGCCGTATGCCACAGCGACCACGGCCGGAGTGTCTGTCGACCCGACGTTGCCAGCCATTTCTACTCCGGATAAGTGAAGAAAGTCACTACAACTCTATTAACAGTTTGGCCCAGCCCCTCGGCAGGCTGGATAGGATATTGTATTTCTTGACAGTAGCTTTGTCAAATCCATACAGTTATCGGTAGTGGGTCAGTTTTGCGCATTGTTGTCACACTAACAGGTTGCTGAAAAAGTCGTTCAAACTGTCATTCTGAGGAGCCGCAGGTAACGAAGAATCTCATAACACTATTAATATCAACGGTTGAGAT
>JAJRTC010000010.1 GCA_024278445.1 Nitrospirota bacterium | reverse complement strand
TATCAGATCCTGCGCAAGATGTAACATCGCACCAAGATAAAATGCGACCAGAAACGCAAGACGCCACCTGTTTACGAGCCATGCGATTAAAAACAGGAGAGTCAGGATCACCGCCGAATGAAACACGCCCCTTCCAGGATATGAGGAAAGCGTATAATGCATGAACTTGTCCAGAACATCCGGTGCCACGGCTCCGGCAAAAAGGGGAACAAGCGGTATAAGCTTCCGCACCCTAGCGCTTGCCAGCGTGTGAAGCATGTATGTGTTGGTTATATGCCCTAAAATCATTTTATGTTTTTCAAGTATACTGGAACTTTCGGGCTTTGTTCTGCCTTTTCCTTGACATTATGGAGCCAAATGTCTGAAAATTTGCGTTTCACTGTTTTTTCAATAAATTTCGGGAGCTTTAGAAGAAATGAGTAGCGCACCACGGTCAGACAAAATATGGATGGACGGTGAACTTATCGATTGGGATAAGGCCAACGTACACGTTCTGACCCACACCCTGCACTACGGCGTTGGTGTGTTTGAAGGTATCCGGTGTTATAAAACAAAAAAAGGTTCGGCCATTTTTCGGCTTGAAGACCACACAAAAAGGCTTTTCGATTCGGCTAAAATCACCGGCATAGAGATTCCCTTCACCATGGATCAGATAAACGAGGCAACCAAGAATACCATTTCAGTCAATAAGCTAGAGGAATGTTATGTCCGCACGATTGTTTTTCTTGGCGATGAAAGCCGTGGTTTAAACGCCTTGAACTGCAATGTGCGGG
Source organism: Nitrospirota bacterium (assembly GCA_024278445.1). GTDB lineage: Bacteria > Nitrospinota_A > UBA7883 > UBA7883 > JAJRTC01 > JAJRTC01. Next base: position 5,245 of record JAJRTC010000010.1, on the reverse strand, counting down.
TATCTATCGCCGCGTGGCCCTGGGGGGCTTATCTTGGTGACGAAGCCTTGTCTAAAGGTATAAACGTGAAAGTGAGCAGTTTCAACCGTCACCACCCCAACGTTTTTATGACAAAGTCAAAAACATGCGGGGCGTATGTGAATTCTATCATGGCGAAAACCGAGGCGCTTAAGGCCGGCTACGACGAAGCCATCCTGCTCGACCCATACGGATATGTGGCGGAAGGCTCCGGTGAAAATATCTTTATCGTCCGCAATGGAAAAATCAAAACGCCGCCGCTTCCTTCTATTCTGGAGGGTATAACCCGCGACTCCGTAATAAGAATAGCGCACGACATGGGAATCGAAGTTACGGAGACCAACTTGTCACGCGACGAGCTTTATATAGCCGACGAAGCTTTTTTCACCGGCACTGCGGCAGAACTCACCCCGATACGAGCGGTGGACGGTAGGATTATAGGAAACAACGGGATAGGGCCTATAACCAAAAAGCTCCAGACCGCCTATTTTGAGGCGTTCCGTGGTGAAACCGATGTTTATAGCGAGTGGCTATCTTACATCTGAGAGCTTGACATAAAATCTTTTAGGTTTTATTTAGTCAAGAGTGCGGCGATAATGAAGGATTACATGAAAGCCCAAGTCAAGAGTAGTAACTGAAAGGATTTAAGAGTTTCAAAATGCCGATATACGAATATGAATGCAAAAAATGTGGCGAACGGGTTGAAGTTAACCAGAAGATGACAGATCCGCCCTTGAAAAAGCACGGCGGCAAAGGTGTTAAATGCGGTGGCAAACTTGTAAAGCTTATGTCCAGCAACGCTTTCCATCTGAAGGGATCAGGCTGGTACAAAACCGACTACGCCAAAAGCGGCTCGGCGACTCCGCCAAAAACGGAGACAAAAAGCGCTTGCGACACCTGCCCTTCCAACGGCGCAAACAAGTAGCAAAAAGGCTGGGATATCCGGCAAACCCGATGAGTTTTGCAAACGATGGTTGGCTGGCCCTATATCGATAGCGCCGGGTCGTTCAAGCCTGCGTTTTTAAACCCCTGGGCGCGGATTCGGCACGAGTCGCAAGCTTCGCAAGGCTTCCCGCTTGCGCCGGGGTCGTAACAAGAGAGCGTGAGCGAATAATCGACTCCAAGCGTAACACCGCTTTTTATAATTTTCCCCTTCGTCATGGATATAAGCGGGGTGTGGATTTTTATTTTATAGCGTTCTTCCACGGCCGCCTTTGTGGCAAGGTTCGCCATATTTTCAAACGCCGCCACATACTCCGGCCTGCAATCAGGGTAGCCTGAATAATCGACAGCGTTAACACCTATGAATATATCGCCGGTATCTAGCGTTTCGGCATAAGCTAAAGCAAGTGACAAAAAAACCGTGTTACGCGCCGGCACATAAGTTTCCGGTATGCCACTTGCGATCGGGTCACCTTTTTTACCTTTGGGAACGGGGGTGGAATCTGTCAGAGCGGACCCGCCAAAAGAGGAGAGGTCCACACCAACAACTTTATGGACAATAGCCCCAAGCGATTTTGAAACGACCTCGGCCCGTTCAAGTTCAACCCTGTGCCGCTGGCCATAGTCAACGCTAAGCGTATAAACCGCAAAACCGTCATCAAGCGCCAAAGCAAGCGCGGTGGCCGAATCAAGCCCGCCAGACAGAAGGGCGACCGCCTTTTTCACGCCTCCCCCATCTCCTGCGACAAGCTTATTTTTTTTAATCTCGTATCACCATCCGTTCGTTCAACAGCCATTCCAAGCGACTTCATCGCCTCAGACGTGTGTATGGGTAACAGAAAACTTTCAAACTTGTTGGCATATTCCATGCACCGCACGATTCCTGAAAGCGTAACAAGGTCTGCTTCCACATCCACATCCAGCCCAAACTTTAACTTTTTTAAAGGAAGTTTTAATTTTTGAGTTGCTAAAATCAGGTTTTCAAGCTCTGACCCGTTAGAAAAAATGGCGTTAAAGTCAAAATTAACATCGTGTGGAAACCCGAACAGATAAAACCCGCCTTCACCACTTGGCCCCACGGCAACGCCAGAGCGGGAATATATGAATTCAAAGGCGTCGTCTACTGTTGCAGGTTCAATCAACGGAGAATCAGCCCCTATCATAATCAGTTCTCCCCCATTTCGTCGCTCCGTTTCAAAAGCTGTGGAAATACGTTGGGAAAAGGTTTCACCCGCTTGCGGAACGAAGGTAAAGCGTTTTTCATTTCTTGCGCCAAGTTTTAACCCCGCAACCAGTTTTCTGATTTTTTTCTCTTCTTCTGCCGGTGTAAAATGAATGGCGATAACGTCGGCGCAGGTTAACGCGCTCATCGTAACCGTGTCTTTTAAAAAAGCCTCGTAAAGAGCGCAAACGTGGTTTTCGTTCAAAGGAGTGTCTTTTGTAAGACGGGTTTTTACAAAGCCCGGGACAGGAGCCTTGGCGAAGATTATAAGGTTTTTTTTCATCCGATAAGTTTTTTGATTATATCTGGCACGGAGTCGAGCGCTTCTTGCAGTTTTTCAGGGTTCTTGCCGCCCGCCTGCGCAAAATCTGGCCGCCCCCCCCCGCCGCCGCCAACAATGCCAGCAACCTCTTTTATGATTTTTCCCGCCTGTATTTTTGCGGTCAAGTCTTTTGTAACGCCAACGGCCAGCAAAGCCTTCTCCCCCTGTTTTGCACCGGCAACCACAACCCCGGAACCTAACCTGTTTTTCTGGTCGTCAACGAATGTTCTCATAGATTCCGAATCGGCCCCGTCGAGGTTTTGTATAACCACTTGTAGGCCAGCCACGTCAACAGCCCTGTTCCCGTTCCCGCCTCCACCACCACCTGCAAAGAGTTTTTCTTTTAACTTTTTATTCTCTTTTTCCAAGTCACGCAACTGCGTTAACAGTTTGTCCGTTTTATCCGGGATATCCGCGACAGTGGGGGTTTTCAACTTATCGCCCAAAGCTAAAAGCACGTCGTCTTTTTCATGAACGTAATCGAGCGCTCCAACACCTGTAACAGCCTCTATCCTGCGAACGCCAGCTGATATGCCACCTTCGGATACAATTCTGAACAGCCCGATATCGCCCGTCGCGTTTGCATGCGTGCCGCCGCAAAGCTCCATAGAGAACGAGCCCATCGTAACAACACGCACGCTCTCGCCATATTTTTCGCCAAAAAGCGCCGTAGCTCCAGCAGATGTCGCTTCCTCTATACTTTTTTCCTCTGTAGCGATGGCGAGGTTTTCCATGATCTTCTCGTTAACAAGCCGTTCGACACGTTCTACCTCGCTCTTCCCTGGCGCGGTGAAATACGTATAGTCAAAACGTAACCGGCCCGCGTCCACCAGCGACCCGCCCTGCTTCACATGCGCCCCCAAAACCTCACGCAGGGCCGCATGCAAAAGATGAGTGGCTGAATGGTTTCTTTTTATGCTCATCCTCCGTTTTTTATCTATCGTGACCGTGGCCATATCGCCCGTCTTGATTACCCCAGTGTCGACTCTCACAGTGTGGAACCAGTGTGTCCCGTCCGGTTTCTTAACGTCCTCCACACGCGCCATGAAAGATTCGCTAGATATCACGCCATGATCGGAAGCCTGCCCGCCAGACTCTGCATAAAAGGGCGTCGCTGCCAACATGACCTCAGCCGTATCACCCGCCGAAACCTCGTTAACTTGCTTTCCATCTTTTATGATCGCGTAGATTTTCGTGTTTACACTCTCCGTTTCGTATCCCACAAAATCGGTAGCGGGAAAACTTTTGGCCGCATCGGAATATACAGGGTCGATAGCTTCAGCACTGCCGCCCTTCCACGATTTTCGCGCCATCTCACGCTGAGTGTTCATCTCTTCTTCAAAACCTGCCATATCCATCGTCATACCGGCGTCTTCGACTATCTCACGCGCCAAATCCATGGGGAAACCGTATGTGTCATAAAGTTTAAACGCGTGGGCTCCCGAAATTTTGTCGCCTCCATTTTTCTTTTCGGCATCGATCATCTCGCCTATCAGCCGCATACCATTTTCCAGCGTGGCGCTAAAGCTCTCTTCCTCGGCAAAAACGACACCGCGAATAATGCTCGCATAATCTGCAAGCTCAGGATATGCATCCTTCATTATCTCTACCACGGTTTCCGTAAGCTTATATGCGAAAGGCTCCTCAACGCCCAGCATCTTGCCATGACGTAATGCCCTTCTAAGGATCCTGCGTAATACATACCCACGCCCCTCGTTCGACGGATGCACATTGTCGGCAATCAAAAAAGTTGCGGCACGGGCATGATCGCCTATAACGCGAAAAGAAACGTCCGCCTTCGGATCTTTTCTGTAATCAATGTCCGTCAGCCGCTCCATATGCCTTATAACGGGCAGGATAAGGTCTGTATCAAAGTTTGTGTCTGTTTCCTGTATGACGGAGACGAGCCGCTCTAACCCCATTCCGGTGTCTATGCTGGGGTTCGGCAATGGCATCATGTTTCCGTCCTTATCCCTGTCATATTGCATGAAGACCAGGTTCCATATTTCCATATACCTGTCGCAATCACAGCCGACACCGCAACCCGGGTTATCGCAACCATATTTTTCGCCACGATCCACATGTATTTCAGAGCATGGCCCGCAGGGGCCGGTGTCGCCCATCGACCAGAAGTTATCTTTCTCGCCAAGCCTCACTATCCTGCTTGCAGGCAGGCCGATCTTTTTCTCCCATATCAGGGCGGCCTCATCGTCATCGGTATATACGCTTACATGAAGTTTATCCGCAGGCAGGCCCACAACCTCCGTTAAAAACTGCCAGCCATAGGAGATGGCGTCGTCTTTAAAATAGTCACCGAACGAAAAGTTGCCGAGCATCTCAAAAAACGTGTGGTGCCTTGCGGTTCTGCCAACGGTTTCAAGGTCGTTATGCTTGCCAGACACCCGCAAACATTTTTGCGACGACACGGCGGTTTTATATGGCCTTTGTTCGGAACCTGTAAAAACATTCTTAAACTGCACCATGCCTGCGTTTACAAAAAGTAGCGTAGGGTCGTTGGCTGGAACAAGCGGAGAACTGCGGACAACCGTATGTCCTTTTGAGGCAAAGTATTCTGTAAACTTGCGCCTTACTTCAGCGCCTGTCATGGGCATGTTTTTCTGTGTCATAACCTAAAAGGTATACTAGAAACGGCTCATATTCTCAAGGGTTAGAGGAAATGAAAGAGTGAGAAGGCGTTCTATACCGATTCACCCTTAAGCTCAAATTTGTTGTTATGTACC
>JAJRTC010000113.1 GCA_024278445.1 Nitrospirota bacterium | reverse complement strand
TGGCTGGAATGATTTTCACGATCGAACCTGGCATATACCTTTCAGGAAAAGGTGGAACCCGAATTGAAGATATGCTTCTCGTGACGGATGACGGTTGCGAGGTTTTGAGTGCCGCTATTCCTAAAGATCCTGTAAGGCTGTAGCATTGCAATAATTCTTTGTTTTATCCACCCCTTTCGCTTTGCTCTTTTCACTTTTTTGGGCAAATCCTCCAGGTCTTTTTTAGTAAATTTTCTTTCTTGCTGTATAGCAATGTGCTACTATGAGGGCAGTCAGTTACGTTTCCAGGAACGTCGGGTGTCTACCAGGCAGTGAGATGTAAATCGAGGAATTTTCAATTCTGGTGCATAGGCAAAACGTACTTTTGTGCAGTGATAAAAATTGTTGAGGGGGACTGGCCTTATGGGCTTTGAAAATGACAAACCGTTGTATTCAATAACGGTAGCGGCGGAGCTTTCCAATGCCACTGCGCGCATGTTGAGGGAATACGAAAAGGCGGGCTTAATTAAACCTGCCAGAGTAAATACCCAGCGTCGTTTTTCTAACAACGACATCCAATTCATAAAAAATATACGTTTTTATCTTGAAGAGGCCGGGATGACCATTGCCGGGCTTAAGATTCTTTACAAAATGGCTCCATGCTGGGAGGTAAAGCAGTGTGGTGCCACTGAGTGTGCGGCTTACGGAGACTATACCAAGAAGTGTTGGGAGTTAGCGAAGCTTGCGAACCCAAATGACAGTCTGCCGTGTGCCGGATGTCCGGTACGCCTTACCAGGGAGCATAACGATGGTTTTGGTGAAAAGGGGCCTCTTCCTTCCTGTGCTATGGCCGGCCTTATTCCTGCTACTGACGATTAGTCTTGCTCATGTTGTTGCGCGTATGGGTCAAGAGTTGCCAAACAAGGGGTAAAAGTGCGCTATAGGCCCTTTTGAAAATGTTCCCGCCTGCTCCTGAAAACGGAAATCGCGTCATAAAGTGTGGTAAAATTTTGTAACCACGCGGGTTTATTTGAATTGTGTTTAGCGGAAGTTTGTGTTGGCCGCTTTACTTTTACAGCAATCAGTTTATTAAAGTCATTATGCAGGAAATTCTTGAAACTTTAGGAGAGATATCCGGGGGATTGGATGCCTTGGGTTCTGCTGTTAACGACAAGAAAACCGTTTCCGATGTAATGCTTGCGTTAGAAAAAATCCACCCTGTTCTGAACGAGTCGTTTACACATCCTGTGGCGCGTCTTTGCGATACGCTGGGCAAACTTTTTGAAAAGTTCCTTATGGAATCTGTGGACGACCCAACTCCGGGACTTGCGCTTACAGGTGACGGTGTCGGCGTTATCGGCTCGGCTGTGAAAGGGGAGGGCGATTTAGCGGATCATGAAAAAAGAGCGGATGACATTACAGGTGAAATCGCAAAGCTTTATGAAATAGAAACAGACCTTGTAATCGTTTCATCTGACGAGCAACCAACCATTGATGTGCCTCCTGCCCAAAATGAGATGAGTGAAGACCCTGAAACAGGGGATGATCCGTTTGCCATGATGGGAGAGGCTTTTGCTCAAAAAGAGGCATCGCCGCCTGAAGAAGATATGGCAAACGAGAAGCCTTGCAACCCGATTGCAGATAAACTGAGTTCCGTTGCGGCAGAAATCACGTCACTTGAGCCTGACCTTATGGATAAAAAAGCTGTGGCTGATGTAATGCTCGGGTTTGAAAAATTAGCCGACGACCTTAAGCAGGCTCACGCGCCTGCACCAATAATCAATCTTTCGCTTGCGCTTGGCGGTCTATACGAAAAAAGTATGATGGAAGGGTTGGCAGACGGTCAAAAGGCGCTTGACTTTACAATGGATGGAACCGGCATTCTGTCTGCCCATATAGATGGAGGGATTACCTCTGACGATCTGATAAACAGGACGACTGAGCTTATAAAGGCTATTGGCAGTGAATTTGAAATAGATGTTGTTATTGCGCCTCCCTAAGGTGCAACAGATGTAGTTCCGGAAGAAGCGGAACAGGTGGATGAGTCGGGCAGTGTGGCGCCTGAGGCTGAAACTTCAGTCGAGAGTTTTGATGCAGTGCCGATTGCAACCAGTGATGATCTTCTGTTGTATACGGAGTTTTACTCAGAGACCGTAGACACTATACATAGCCTGGAATCCGATCTTCTGGAGCTTGAGTCCGACCCTACCAACTACGACCTCATCAACAACCTGTTCAGAGGGTTTCACAGTCTTAAAGGAGCCGCCGGTTTTTTGGGTGCGAGCACCATGAATCTTGTTTGTCACGAAGCGGAAACACTTCTGGATAAACTGCGGAAAAAGGTTTTTGTTTGCGATCAAACTATGATCGACGTGTTTTTGCGCTCTGTCGACGTAATCAACGTAATCAACGATGGGCTTAGCGCAGGCGCAGAAGAGGTAAAGGCAAATCTTCCCGGCGCCACGCTTAAAATCCCCCGCCTTAACGTAGGCGACCTTGTTGGGGTTCTTGCAACGTTAGCTGAAAACGGGCCGACCGGCGCAGGCTCCGATGAATCTCCAGAGCGTCTTGGCGACATACTTATGGCTAATAATGCCATAACAAAGGGCCAGCTTGATTCGGCCCTTAACGCTCAAAAACCGATAGG
>JAJRTC010000112.1 GCA_024278445.1 Nitrospirota bacterium | reverse complement strand
GCTCAAGCAATGCCCATACTTTATCAGATATATCGTGCCGTCTATGTGATGCGGTCATACCAATCTCCTTCTGTTTGATATGATTCTACACTATTTCCAATCTCGTGACGACACTATCTAGTCTACCTGAACTTAATGCTTGATAAATATCAAAACTGAGGCACTGCCGGATCCCCTAACCCCTTTACAACTACCAGTTTACTACCAGCATGACTAGCATTAGTAGTTAAACATGCAACCTGCCCAGAATCGCAAACTGACACTTTTCATCTTATCTTTACCTTATTTTCCTTGACATAATCTTATATATATCTTATATTGGAACCATGAGAAACATTGAATGGACAAGAAAAGCGGTTAAGCAGTTAGGGAAAATAGGGACAAAAAAAGACCGCCAAAACATTAAAAATGGCGTTGGCAAATTAGCCAATTGGCCAAACGCCCAAGGCGATATAAGCAACCTTCAAAACCTTGACGGATACAGGCTTAGAATAGGACGATATAGAATAATATTTACCGATTTTGAAACATTACAAATAATACAGATTCAAGAGGTCAAAAAAAGAGATGAAAACACATATTAAATATCAGGTGATAGAAAAGGACGGGACGCCCGAATATGCCATAGTTCCATATGGCGAGTTTATGGCCCTGATAGGCGACGAACCTACCATTCCCCATGATGTAGTAGGGCTTACCGTTGACAAGGATTACAGCCTTATACGGGCTTGGCGTGAATATCTGAATATGACGCAAGGCGAAGTAGCCGAAAAGATCGGCGTAACGCAACCGGCTTTAGCTCAAATGGAAAAGCCAGGCGCCAGGCTACGCAAAGCGACGTTAACGAAATTGGCCGGCGCCATGGGCGTAGACGTTCTACAATTGAAACTTTAACCTTGACGGCGTTTTCCTTGATCTATCGGGATAATGGCGGTTCCGGCAGATTTTGCGGATTTTGTCGCTTTTTCAAGCGCGGCGCCAAAAACGTCGGTCGCCACATCGGCGGCCTTTTTTAATCTTTTGTCTGCAATGTGGCTATATTTCATAGTCATATCTATTGATCTATGCCTTAAGAGCTTTTGCAATTCTTGTATATCTATATTTTTACTTTCGGCCATAGCCGTAGCGTAAGCGTGGCGGAGTCCATGAAAGCGAAAATCCTCCGGTAATTTTGCGGCGGTTCTTATGCGCGTCCAGGTTCGTGTTATGTTCTGTCGTCGAGCGCCGTTTGCGCCGGGGAATATGTAAGGCGAACCATAGGTCGGAAAATTTGACAGAAAATTGCGGACGGCTTTGGATAAGGGTATAAATTCTTCCTCGTCGCCGCTTAACTTGGCGCCTTTTGATTCCCTGATTTTTATAAAGTCCCTATCAAAATCGATATCCGACCATTGCAAATTGAAAAGCTCACCTTTGCGTAAGCCCGTAAGCAACGCAAGGATAACGACACCCGCGCTTATTTTGTTTTCGTCGGCCATGGCTTCGGCCAAAAGTTTTGATATTTGGGCGGAGGTCAGATATTCGGTTTTAGATTTTCCTGCCTTAAGTGTCAGCTTACAGCCCAAGGGTGGCGATTTTCCGTTATCAACCCCAAACTTTACAATACGCTTTAACATGCGTAGTGAATAATCAACCGTCCGTGTCCGGTCGCCGGACGGTCGGCCCTTTTTCTTTTTGTCGGGTTTTTTCTTCAAGCGTGGCGTTCCCGCCAACTCTCTAATTTTATTAAGATCCTTGCCAGTTATTTTGTTCGGTCGTTTATCTCCGACAACTGGCAATAGATATAACTCGACCAGTTTAGTTTCGGTGTATTCCGAAGGATAGGAACCTTTTTCGTCCAGGTATTCATTCCAAAGTGTCGAAATAGTCCATTGCGCCGCCCTCCGGTTTTCTGCGTTCGATGTTTCCCCGTCGATTTTCCGCGCGCGAAATTGGGACGCCTGAGAAGCCGTCTTAGCCGCCGTTTTTTCTTCTGTCACCTTGGCGCACCCGAAGCGGCGATAGCGGAGGTAGAACACCTTGGAGCCGTCAAAAAGGACACAATAAGTAACGCCTTTGTAACCTGTCTTATGTCGTTTGGTTCTCGGCATGTGTACCCCACAAATTAGCAAAAAGGTGTTTTAACGGTGTTTTTTTTGAGCGTACCCCACATATACCCCACAAGGCAAGCGCAAAACGAGGATAAAGAAGGATAAACGAGGAAAACACAAAAGCCGCTAATAGCCACGCCAAACGAGGGTTTTATTAAACGAGTGTAAACAAGGACGAACGAGGAAAAGCGGCTTTTTCTGCTTTGGGAGCAGGATGCCGGAGGTTCGAATCCTCTCGCCCCGACCACTACTAGGCGTAGGGCCAGTTAGCGCTAACGCGCCGATAGCCTGCGAAAGCCCAAAAAAGCTTTAAAATATCTGCCAACCCCGACCACTACTAGGCGTAGGGCCAGTTGGCGCTAACGCGCCGATAGCCGGAGTTTCTCGCATGTGTAGTATGCCCGCTAAACGCAAATTGCCTAAAAATCTTTAAAGTCATCGTCCATCGGGATCATCGCACCACCTTGGCGGGTAGGCGACCCAGCCGCACCACCGCCACTTGCCATAGCTACCGCGCCGGGTAATGCTTTTGTTGTGCCCACATTACCGCCGTTACCTTTAGCCAAATTAGTTCCGTTTACCAAGTCAAACAGCTCGTTAACAATAGTGTCCATGGTCATTGCCTGGGCGCTAAGTTGCTCACTGGCAGAGGCGGATTCTTCGGCGTTGGCGGCGTTTTGCTGAGTTACCTGGTCCATCTGGCTCACCGCCTGGCTCACCTGTTCCACTCCCTGCGCTTGCTGGTCAGACGCGCTGGCGATTTCGGTAACGAGCGTGTTCACCTTATTGGTGCTTTCAGAAATAGTCTCCAGCGCATCCGCTACCTTTTTAACAATTTTTCCACCGCTGTCTGTTTTATTAACGGCGTTTTCAATAAGCGATGCGGTATCTTTGGAAGCCGCCGCAGAACGTTGGGCCAAGTTGCGTACTTCTTCTGCAACCACGGCAAAACCTTTGCCATGCTCACCTGCGCGAGCGGCTTCAACGGCCGCGTTAAGCGCAAGAAGATTGGTCTGAAAAGCTATTTCTTCAATAACCTTTATGATCTTGGATATCTCGCCTGAAGATACCCGTATGGAGTTCATGGCTTCCACCATTTCTTTCATCGAGCCTACTCCGCTATCCACCATCTCCCGGCTACTACGCATGAGCGACTTTGCGTTATTGGCATTGGCGGCGTTCTGTTTGGTCTGTGCCGTGATTTGCTCAAGCGACGATGACGTTTCTTCAAGTGAAGCCGCCTGTTCCGTCGCCCCCTCCGCCAGAGATTGACTCGATGACGATATTTGCCCTGACGCGGAGTTTACCTGCCCGCTTCCCTCTCTTAACGACTCCGCTATCCTGTTTACAGGGTCGGCGATCGATTTTGAAAGAAAGATGGTAAGCAGTATGGAAACAACCACACCAACCGCCAACAGCATATATTCCATCCAAAGCAGATTCTGGTTTAACTCATGCGACAGTTGCACATCCTTTCCATCAGCGACTCCTGGTTTTTAGCCATTTGAGCCAATGTCTGCTTTATTTTAAACGCAGTCGGTGCGGCCTTTGTTCCCAGCCATCTGTTAGCAATATTCCATTCACTGCCACTTCTTATTTCAAACATTTTGGGGGGCAGAACTTTGAATTCGTCTCTTGCCGAGGCAAACGTGGCGAAAGATTTTTTCTGTGCAGACGTTAACAGCGATTGATTGCTGGTAAGAGCACCGAAACGTTTTTCGTTTTTCGCCCAAAGTTTATCGAAATTTTCCTTAAACTTATTGTCGCCTGAAAGCAGATAGGCACGTATGGCACCCAGTGAAAGACCAAGCGTACCACGGACGTCGGCCATCATACCCAGGAGAGCTTTTCGCTCAGGTGTGGCGGCCTGCTCCGATTCCAAGTCTATCATGTTTGTAATTTCTTTTGACAGAATAGCGGCTTTGGGTGCGGCATCATGAAACAATATATAACTTGCCGGCAAGTTCTTTGGGGTATTTGCCATGGCTTCGATCTCGTCCTGATAGCCCCTTAGTTTATCGAAGTTGCCGCGCATTTCGTTTAAGCGTTTTACGTTTTCAGGGTTTGTCCAGTTTTTTGAAAAACCATGCATCGCCTTGAAAGCCGCGTCTATGTTTTGCCATGACAGGGCTCGCTCTGTCTTAAACTTTTCTTTCCCAAGAAGCATCCATCCTCTCAACGCGGCCAGAGAGTGGTTCACACCGTTAAGCAGGAGAACGCCGGTTCTTGCCGTGGGGGCTCGCAAAGTAGCTACTCTATCCGTAGCAACCTGTGTCTTTTTTATCTGCACAGTGGAGATACCGACAATGGCCGCCAACACCAAAGACATTGCCACAAAACCTGCGGATATCTTTACCTTAAGAGACATATTCTTAAACATTATCGCTCTCCTCCATACCTTTAAGCGTTCTCACGGAAGATTGTATAATCACCAGGTCCTCACTTTGTAAAACTTGGCCTATATCAAGAAGGACTACAACAGTATCCTTTATTTTTCCCATCCCCAAGATGAAATCGGTGTTCACCGACGAACCGAAACCGGGAGGCGCGTCTATTTCTTTATCGTGAATATCCAAAACTTCTGAAACAGTGTCGACTATGATTCCCATAAACCTCTCCCCCAGATTGACGACTATGGTGCATGTCTCCTTGCCATACTCTTTTTCTGACATGCCGAACTTAAGGCGCAGGTCGATAACTGGAATCACATTTCCACGAAGATTAATAACCCCTTTTACATAGTCAGGAACGTTGGGGATGGCGGTAATTTCTATGACGCTTATTATTTCCCGCACCGAGAGTATCTTGATGCCGTATTCCTCGTCACCAAGCACAAAGGACAGGTATTTACCTTCCAGATTTCGTTCTATCGCCGCGTCAGCATTGCTTTTTGCTTCAATGGCCTCATTCATGGCTTCCCTTTATACCTGTAAAAAGTTATTAAAGGTTTACGTAAATAGTGACGCTAAAATTTTGTTTGCCAGCATTATAAACATATAAGTGTCTGTAAACTCTCAGGAGCTTTCAAGTTTTCATATTCTCTGTTCGCATACCACTTATTGAATATGATCATACTACACTTGGCCGAGATTTAGTATGAAAATTTCGTATAAAAAAAATACCAGAGAATGCCACTTTTTGTTCGATAACAAGCCAGTTTGTCCGTATAAGAATTGCCCATGAGGCAAAATAGAATGGGTAACTTTAACTTGCACCCACTCATATACATGTATATAATTGTCACCTTGTTTTTGTTAGCAACCCTGCCGGATTAGAAGCCTTACCAGCCCTCTTCTCTCGATAGCAGTTCCATTCACCGTTCCATCCCAAGGAAACCAATGTTCGACAAGTTCCTCAAACAGAGTGGCAATTATAAAGACGACCTTCTCTCCGGCCTCACAGTTTCCCTGGCACTGGTGCCAGAGGCGATCGCTTTCGCTTTCGTGGCGGGTGTCGAGCCGTTGGTGGCTCTATATGCCGCTTTCCTTGTAGGTTTAATCACCGCAAGCGTTGGTGGACGGCCCGGCATGATCTCCGGCGCAACCGGAGCCCTGGCTGTTGTAATGGTAGACTTGGTCGCCCGGCACGGTACGGAATATCTTTTTGCCGCCGTAGTCGTTATGGGGCTGATTCAGATTTTGGCCGGAGTGTTCAGGCTCGGCAAATTCGTCCGCTTGATCCCATACCCCGTAATGTTAGGCTTCGTAAACGGCCTTGCGATTATTATTTTTCTGGCACAGCTTGGGCAGTTCAAGACGACCGGCGCAGACGGCGCAACCAGTTGGATGCACGGCCCGGAACTATACCTGATGCTGGGGCTTGTTGCCCTCACCATGGCGGTCATTCATTTTCTTCCAAAACTTACTCGCGCTGTCCCTGCCTCTCTTGCCGCAATTATAGTGGTGACCGGGCTGGTTAACTTCTTCGGCCTCGATGCCCGTTCCGTTGGTGATTTGGCCTCAGTTTCCGGCGGACTCCCGGAGTTTCATATCCCGACAGCGCCATTCACCTTTGAGACATTGGCGATAATTTTCCCCTACTCCGTGGTTTTAGCCGCCATCGGGCTGATAGAATCACTTATGACCATGACCCTTATAGATGAACTAACCGAAACGCGTGGCCGTGGAAACAAGGAGTGCGTGGGGCAAGGGCTTGCCAACGTCGTCACCGGTTTTTTTGGCGGCATGGGAGGTTGCGCCATGATCGGGCAGAGCATGATAAACATAAACTCAGGCGGGCGAGGGCGCCTCTCCGGAATCTCTGCGGCTCTTTTTCTGCTCACGTTCATTCTTTTCGCCTCGGCGCTTATAGAGATGATCCCGTTAGCGGTGCTGGTAGGCGTTATGATGATGGTGGTAATAGGCACTTTCGCATGGTCAAGCTTGCGTATCCTCCACAGAATTCCGGCCACTGACGCTTTCGTTCTGATGCTTGTTTCCGGCGTCACGGTCGCAACCGACCTTGCAATGGCCGTCGCCGTCGGCGTGATCGTCTCGGCACTTGTATTCGCCTGGGAGAATGCACAACGAATAGACACTAAAACCAGCATAAACGCAGATGGCGCCAAAGTGTATGAACTTACGGGCCTGCTTTTCTTTGGCTCCGTCCGGAACTTTAATGAACAGTTCACACCGGCAGACGACCCGGACGAGGTGGTCATAGACTTTGCACATTCAAGGGTATGCGACCATTCAGGATTAGAAGCGGTT
>JAJRTC010000111.1 GCA_024278445.1 Nitrospirota bacterium | reverse complement strand
AGTAGCTCAGTTGGGAGAGCGCAGCGTTCGCAACGCTGAGGTCAGGGGTTCGATCCCCCTCTGCTCCACCAAACTTTTCAATTAGGATGATGGTTTTTGTGCTTTTTTTAACGTTGCACACAATTTTCCTCAAACCACCCTGCTAATTCTTTTTCAGCAATTTTTCCTTCAGCCAGATTGAAGAAAATATTGGCTGTTTCCGCTTCTGGAGCGTTAAGCTCCCACCCATTCAAATACAAAAATACGCAAGAGACAACAAGAGCAACGCGCTTGTTACCATCAACAAAAGGGTGGTTTTTAGCTATGCCAAAGGCATAAGTTGCCGCTAGGTTGAAAATAGACGGGGCTTCATACTAAGCTAAGTTCTTTGGTCGAGCTAATGCAGAATCAAGTAGATTTTCGTCTCTTATTCCGGAGGCCCCGCCATGCTCAGCTATCTGCTCAGCATGTATTGCCAAAACCACATGCCCGCTTATCCACCTTATTTTCACTTGGCCAGTTTCCGAAGAGCGTTTCTATAGCGCCTTGATACATGCGCTGCCGCTTCCATCTCTTCTTCAAACTCTGGATCGTATGGGCTAATTTCATAGCCATCAGGTGTCTCAGTCATGCTGAGCGTGTCGCCTTTTTTAATTTTAAGGCGCGAAAGAGCTTCATTTGGAATGACAATACCCGTGGCATTGCCAACCGTTGTAACTTTGAGCTTAATCATTTGTCCATTAAAACCCCTGATTTGTGGTTATAACAAGCATAGCGGATATGGCGTTTTCTATCTGTAAAACGCGCTTCTGTTTATTTTAAGATACTCTGCGGCTTTTGATTTATTATTGTCAAATTTATCCAGCGCTATCTGTATGACCTGGGCGTTTATTCGGGCTAAAGAAAACTCGTCTGCCGGAATGCCGATGTTAAGATAAATGTAACCGTTTTGGGTGAACAGGTCTTTACTCCTGGCAGATTCAATGCTACTGATAATTAAATGGTTTGGTTGGATAAACCCTTCGTCCAGCAGGATAGTCGCCCGCTCGATGCAGTTTTTAAGCTCTCGTATATTACCCGGCCATGAATAGTTTTCTAAAACTTTCATAGCCTCGTCAGATATTCCATTTATGTTTTTGCCGAGCTTGTTTTTAAATTCATTCAGGAAATGTTTCGCCAGTAAAGGAACGTCTTCTTTTCTTTCCCGTAATGGCGGAAGCTTAATGGGAAAAGAATTAATGCGATGGTACAAGTCTTCCCGGAAAGTGCCATTACGCACCCGCTCCTCAAGGTTTCTATGGGTGGCTACGATTATTCTGAAATCGACGGGGATTGATTTGGTCGCCCCCACTTTTTCATATGTTCGGCCTTCAATAACTCTTAAAAGTTTTGCTTGAAGATCAAGCGGCATGTCACCTATTTCGTCCAGGAGGATGGTTCCTTTTTGAGCAAGGTCAAACTTGCCGTCGCGGTCGTTATCAGCCCCGGTAAAAGCCCCCTTTATATAGCCGAACAGTTCACTCTCAAGCAATGTGGCCGGAATGCCGGCGCAGTTTATCGCGACAAATTTATATGGCCCTCTCTCGCTTGCAACATGTATCGCTCTTGCCAGCACTTCTTTTCCGGTTCCGCTCTCGCCATATATGGCAACCGTAGTGTCGGGAGATGCCGCTACTTTTTCTGACAGAAGTAGCAGGCTTTGTATTTTGTGAGAGCATGAAACCACCGAGTTGAATCGAAAAGGGCTGAACAGTTGGTCTTTCAGGTTCAGGTTTTCATCAAAAAGCTTTTTATAATCGAAGGATCGCCTTATCGTGGCTTGCAATTCCTTAGGTTCATATGGCTTTTGCAGGTAATCGTCGGCCCCCTGTTTTAGTGAGAGAACCGCTCTGTCTATGGTTGCGAATGCGGTGAGCATTATGAAAGGAATGTTTACGTTTTGAGCTTTGAGCGCTGATAATAACTCAAGGCCGTCCATGCCGGGCATCCTGTGATCTGAAATTACCAAATCAACATGGTTGTTTGCCAGCATTTCCAGCGCTTCCTCTGCGCTTTTTGCGGTTAGGAGCGAGTAACCCCATTTCGTTATATCTTTTGCAAGAATTTGCAAAGATATTTCATCGTCGTCAATAGCCAGAATTGTAATTTTGTCCATTAATAACTTTAGCAGATTTTCCCTGGAAGAAAAATTTGAGCCTTCCTCTTTGTGTATCAAAACCGCTTTCCATTGTATAACGAAAAGGTGTCAGCGCTACACCCGGCAGAGCGGTTCAAATCCTTGAAACTATTATACCTAAGGGTCGTAAATAGGCGTGGAACGTAACGATATATAACTTCTGTGTTGTTATTTTAACAGTTGTGTGTGTTGCAAAAAGCAACGCTTTGATTCGTGGGTAGTCTAACTGTCTGTTTTAGAATGTATTGAAGTGCGGCACGAATCTTGTTATCTCATCGGGGTATTAATTAGGCAAGATTAATCTGAATGTCGTTTTTTTATTTTTACAAGGGGTGATTTCATGGAGAGAGTGAGTTGTTTTGTTGCTGTTGACGATGAAATTGCCAATATCGCCAACGAGGTAAGAGGTGAAGTGTGGGGGATCGTGCAAGAGGAAGGGATTGACTTCGGGCTATTGCGAGAGAAGGATATTGCCTCTTTGGTCTCTTTGGCTTTTTTAAAGGTAGTTAAATCTTACTCACAAAGCATGGGTGCCTCTTAACGCTTTTTTTTGATATGAACCAGTAGGGGAATGATGTCTGTCTCAGGTACAAAACAGGTTCAGGCGCTCCCTTAAGCTTCCGGCCAGAACCCTCCTTTCCTTCCGCGCCGTTTGACATGAGTTACTAAGGAATCTATAATATTTCATTACGAAAACTGTATAAATTTTACCCTCGAAGTGACATAAATTGCTTTTTAATTTGTCCGTTAGTGTGGTCTGGATATGCAATGACAAGCCGGGGGTCGTGTTGGGTTAAACATACGGCATGGTGATGTTGCGCCATAGAGGTGGAAATGGCTAAAACTTTATATCTACTCCTGTTTGCCACCATTTTATGGCTTCCCAAAATCGTATTCGCAAACACAATTCTTCACGTTGCTTCAAATAGTGATAGTGAATTAGCGTTGCCTCAAAATGTCTACGTCCAGATTTCCGCTGAAAGGGAGGAACTTCTTCTTTTCTTTGAGGAGGAAGACCTCATCATAACCGCCACCAAACGCCCGCAAACGCTTGAGCAGGCCCCGGCTATCGCCACTGTGATAACGGCCGAGCAGATACGCAACATCGGCGCACGAGATATCAAGGATATTCTGCGTTTGGTTCCAGGTATCGGGGTTTATGTGGGGGCAAGTTACGGGGCTTATAGCATAGAGTCTCGCGGCATCAAGAGTATTAACAGCGAAAAGATCCTGTTTATGATAGACGGGCATAGCGTTAACGGGCTTTTGCCTGGCGGGGCCACTTGGGTTGTTGATGATCTTGCCGTAGAAAATATAAAAAGGGTAGAAGTAATAAGGGGCCCCGGCTCTGCCCTGTATGGTGCGAATGCCTTTGTGGCTGTTATAAATGTTATCACCAAGAGCGCGAAGGATGTAAATGGCCTGGAAGTCAGTGCGGGCGGCGGTTCTTTTGGCACCCAACATTACAACATGCTTTTTGGTAAAGATTACTCAGGGTTGGAAATTGCCGGAGCGTTTGATTATTTAGAGTCCGATGGCCCTGATTCCTATGTGAAGGAAGACGGGCTTGGCAGAAGCGGTTATACCCGGGAATGGAAAAATAAATCAGATGCGGCATTAAAAGTTTCCTACGGCGGTTTCTATTTTAGCGGAAGATATATAAACAGGGAAGATGGCGATTATGTTGGCATCCTGAATAACCTGAATGATAAAAGCCGCATAAAAACGGAGCAGTATTTAGGAGAGATAGGCTTTAACCATACGTTCGGAGAAACTCTGGATGTTTATGTAAAAGCTTATTACGACCAGTTTCACAGAATGCCATACTTCCTGATGGTGCCGGCAGGAGTTATCCCGGCGTTCCCGAATGGAATGCAGGGAGGGCCTGACTGGAAAGAAAAAACCACCGGGGCGGAAGCCCATACCAATTATAAACTGGCGAATAACAACACCCTTACCATTGGGGTCATGTCGGAAACCAGGAAAACGTTCGACCTCATGGCCTTCGCAAATTTTAACCCTTTAACCGGTGCGCCGTTGGATTCACTCCAGAATGTTTCCGACGGGGCTAATTTTAACGAGGAAAAAAGCAGGCATATCTTTGCCATGTACTTGCAGGACATATGGAAGTTTACATCCAGCCTGGAGGCTACTTTTGGTGTGCGGTACGACGAGTATAGTGATTTTGGAAACACGGTAAACCCGCGTCTTGGCGTTGTGTGGAACTTTTCTGAAAAAGGAAACCTGAAGCTACTTTACGGAACGGCTTTCAGGGCTCCTGGTTTTGAGGAGTTGTATAACAAAAATAATCCGTTCTCTGCGGGTAATCCGAATCTTAACCCTGAGGAGGTGGAAACTTACGAAGCGAGCCTTGGGTATTCGTTTAGCGAACACGCACGCGTTATGGTCACTTATTTTAAAAGTATATACACGGAAAAAATACAACTTGCCGCAGACCCTGCCATTCCCGGGCTTCTCCGGTTTGAAAACACAGGTGGTGCCGAGGTTGATGGCGTCGAGGCCGAATTCAAGTTCAATTTCAACGCCTGGGCCTCCATATACGGGAACTATACATATCAGAACCCGCGCGACAAGGATACGGGGGGCAGGCTTCCGGATACGCCCGACCATAAAGGGAACGTTGGAACCAATGTGGCATTACTAAACCATTTAAACGTTAACATGAACGTGTTTATGACCGATGATATGCCGAGAGCCAAGGGAGACGAGAGGGAACCTGTTCCCGGTTACGCATTGGTTGATCTTACTGTAATATTGAAAAATTTTTATAAAACGTTTGAGGTCAGGGCATCTGCGTATAACTTGTTTGACAAGGACTATGCCGACCCGTCTGCGGCTGGCACCTTGCCGGGCGATTATCCTCGTGCGGGTTTAAACTATATGCTTGAAGTAAGATATAAAATTTAACTAAGGCTTGGGGGCTTAATGAGGATATTGGGGGTTGCCCTGTTATGGGGTTTTATATTTCCATGCACTGCACTTGCGAACTCAACCGTTTGGGTTGCGGCAAACGAGGAATCTGCGCCGTCTCAAGATATGCGTGCCCAGATTTCCTCTGAAAGGGAAGAGCTTTTGCTGTTCTTCGAGGAGGAAGACCTGATCGTCACCGCCACCAAACATCCGCAGACGCTAAAAGAAGTTCCCGCTACTGCAACGGTCTTCACCGCTGAGTAGATACGGGATATGGGAGCGGAAAGTATCGTAGACGTTTTACGCAGAGTCCCCGGCATGGCTGTTTCCATAGAGGGCGCAGGGATGCGGGTTGTCGAGGTTAGAGGTATCAGAACACTGGTTTCTGAAAAAGTGAAGTTATTGATAGACGGTCACTCTGTTAACGCGAGGCAGAGTGAGTCGTTTGGATGGACGCATGACAAGCTATCTATTGATAACGTAAAGCGGATAGAAATTATTCGCGGCCCGGGATCGGCGCTTTACGGAAACGGCGCATTCTCCGCCATCATCAACGTTATAACCAAAGATGGCGCTGATATCGATGGAGTTATCGCAACCGTTGGCAGGGGAAGCTATAACACGGGGCGCATGAACCTGCAGGCGGGTAAACGGTTTGAGAATCTCGATATAGCGTTTCATGTTGATTACAACACCACAGATGGTAACAGTCAGTTCATTGCGCAAGACGTCGTTGGTGCGGAAGGTTATACGGAAGCCTGGGATCGTAAACTTGAGAGCGGGCTGAATGTCTCCTACAAAGGGCTTTCGTTTAATTTTAAACATGTAAAACGGGAATTGGCTCCATACCTTGGGGCCGCCAGCGCTATAAATGACGAAAGTGAGCTTTCAACTGACACCTACTTTACCGAGCTGGTTTTTGAACATCCGGTGACAGACAATCTTGATATTACAGCCAAGGCATATATAGACAATACCGATCAACATAACACTTGGGAGATTTTTCCCGAGAATACCGTACCAGGCTATCCTTCCGGCGTAATTGGGTCGCCCTCCGCTCATATTATAGCCATTGGCGGAGAATTGCAGGCCGACTATCGGCTTAATGCGGGAAACCTTCTTACCTTTGGCGCCGTGGTAGAGCAGATAAAACAGTCCGATGTAAAGCAGGAAACAAACTTTAACCCACTCACTGGCGCACCACTCGGTTCTGTGCAGGATATCAGTTCATGGGCCAACTGGAGCCGGAATGTGGAGCGTGACATATGGGCTTTTTATATTCAGGATATCTGGGACGTTACTGATGATCTGAATATCACTCTTGGCGTGCGGCACGACCAGTATGATGATTTTGGCGGTGCCACCAGTCCGCGAGCGGCCGTCGTGTGGCACATTCAGACCAACTGGGATTTAAAACTGTTATACGGTGAAGCCTTCCGCGCTCCGACATTTAATGAGCTTTACTTTATGAATAACCCCTCTCGTATCGGCAATCCTGATATGGACCCTGAGATAATGAAAACATACGAGGCGAGTGTCGGGTATAACCTGAACACTTTTAGTGCGAGACTTACTTATTTCAACAATGAAATTACCAACAATATCCGGCAAGTGCTTGTACCGGATACACGCGCCGCCTTAAAGTTTGAAAATAGTGGCGGTGTCAAGGTTAATGGCCTTGAGGTGGAGATGATGGCGGAACTTATGACAGGCCTTATGCTGTACACTAACTATACGTACCAGAGAGCCGAAGATAAGGATACTGATAGCAAATTGCCAAATATCGCCGACCATAAAGGGAACGTCGGGTTCAATGCGCTACTGCTTGGCAAGCTCAACGTTAACATGAACGTGTTTATGACCGGTGCCCTGTCGCGAGCCTCAGGAGATAACAGGGAGCCTGTTCCCGGCTATGCGTTGGTTGACCTGACTCTGATCCTGAAAAACGTCTATAAAACATTTGAGATCAGGGCGTCTGCGCATAACTTGTTTGATAAAGAATATTTTGACCCGTCTCCGGTTAGTACCGTGCCGGGTGATTATCCACGCGAAGGGATAAACTATATGCTTGAAGTGAGATATAAATTATAATGAACGCCGTAGTGAGTTACATGGAATGAAACGGGATTTGACAAAAAAAGTTGTGTGTTTTATGGCTGTTGCGGCTTTTGCCGTTATCGCCAACGTTTCGCCGGCAAATGCTAAAAGGGCGCTCGCCATCAAAAGCCTTGATATCCACCCCTACCAAGAGGCTGTTCAAGGGTTTATGTCCACTGTCAACTGTGTGGTGGAAGAAACTGTATATATGAAAGGTGCTGGCGGTGAACATGTTATCTTCCGTCTTAAAAAAGGTGGGGTTGACCTGATATTTACGCTTGGGGTAAATGCGCTCAACCTTGTGTTGGACAAATTTCATAACATACCCGTGGTCTATTCGTTCGTGCTTAACCCTGGTAGTACAAAAGAAATATTCTCCAAGAACACCAGGACGAACATGACTGGCATTAGCATGGTCATCCCTCCTGAAATGCAGTTTAAGGCTATTTTGCAGGCCGCTCCTTCTGTTAAGCGGGTTGGTGTTGTTTACGACCCTACTAAAACAATCAAGCTTATAGTCGAGGCCAGAAAAAGCGCCAAAAAGCTTGGCTTAACCTTGGTTGAAAAACGAATAAGCAAGAAAAAAGACGCAATCGAGGCTATATCCGGTATGCGGGGGAAAGTAGACGCTATATGGATGGCGGCGGATACGACTGCGATTACGCCGGAATCTATCAAATATATGCTTCTTTATTCATTCCGTACCGGCATTCCTTTAATAGGTATTTCAGATAAATATGTTAAAAACGGAGCGTTGATTGCGCTCTCTTTTGATAGCGAAGATATTGGCAAACAGGCTGGAGAAATTGCTTCCAGGGTGCTGGATGGAGAAAATGTGGCCTCCATTTCGCCAGCTAAACCGAGAAAACTGAAACTTTCCATAAACGTGAATACAGCCAAAAAACTGGGGCTCAATATTCCCGATGTGTTGATAGCCGAAGCCTATCGAGTTTATAAGTGAGTTTTTTCTGGTCTTTTTTATAATCGTTACCTATCGTCTGCAGGGTTGGAGGGGGTTCGGTGTTTGATAACGCAAGCTACGGGTTTAAAGCCAGGGTCTTTTGGTCTGTAACCCTGCTTATTGTCTCCTTGTTTATCTTTTTTACAGCTTCCTTTATTTATCAGCAGAAAAAATCTTTAGAAGAGCAGTTTATTAAAAGGGGACTTTCCATAGTAAAGAACTTGGCCAATAACAGCGAACTGGGCGTGTTTACAGAAAACGTTGATTTCCTGCGTCCCTCTATAAATGGCGCAAGGTCTGAGGATAACCTTGTTTACGCCGTTGTTTACAATGTTCAGGAAAGGGCACTTGCTCACACATTTAAAGATGGTGACGCTCGTTTTTCTCTGGATATGGCGGATGGTGGAATTAAAAAGTTTATGTCTGGGCAAGGCGGAAAACCCGTATGGCATGAAAGATTGTTTGAAGGTAGCGTTATTTACGAGTTTTGGGCAAAAACCACCTCGTCTACGCCTATATCGGGCGACTTGATGGCTCTGGATACCGGAGTTCCGCAAGAAGTAATAAATGAAGTGATAGGTTATGCCAGAGTTGGCTTGTCTCTTGAGGGAATTAACTCGGTTATAAGTAAATCTATCGCTATAAATGTTGCGATACTTGTTGCCTTTCTGCTCCTTGGGGCCGTTATCACTTTTTTACTTGCGAAAATGATAACAGAACCGATTGAAAGCCTGGTTGTTGCCACCGAGGCTTTGGCTGGTGGAAACCTGGATCATAAAATAGAATTTGGGCGGGACGACGAAATCGGAAAACTTGCCGCATCGTTTAACAAAATGACGATGGCCGTAAAAGACAGGGAAAAAGCGCTGGAGGCTTCTCATAAACGTTTGGAGACTGTTAACAAGATCGGAGCGATGGCTAACAGCTCGCTAAACCTTGACTTGGTTCTGGAGAATATTCTGGATGGTGTTATGGAGGAGGTTGGCGCTTCTGTAGGTATGATTTTCCTGCGAGATCTTAAAACCGGCAAATTAGGTTGGGGTGCCAGCAAGGGGCTGTCTCAATCTTTTGTAGATGCCTATAAACAGCGGGCAATTGAGCCGGGAGAAGGATTAACCGCCCACATCGCGGAAAGTGGAGAGCCTGTATATATTCGTGAAAAATCCTCACAGGATTCACGCATTACACGTAGTGTGATAAAAGACGAGAACCTTAATTCATTTATCGGTATTCCCATCTTTGCGGGAGATGAAGTCGTTGCGGTTATGAACATTCTAACGCGGCCCCCGGATATTCTTGATGAGCGGTCGATGACGGTAATCAAGTCTGTTGCCTCATACTTGGGTTCTGCCATTCTTAATGCAAGGCTTTTTGCCGAGAGTCAACGTCTTGCAAAGGCGATTGAACAGTCTATGGAAGAGGTGATTATTGCCGATACCGATGGTAATATCGAATATGTTAACCCGGCATTTGAACGAATTACCGGTTTTAGCTTATCTGAAGCTGTTGGGCGCAAACTATCGCAGATACTGCAAATTGATGATTCAAGCGATCTATATCAACAGATTCTGGATACGATCAGCAGAGGCTCTGTTTGGAGCGGTCGCATTGTAAGCCGGGCGAGAGGCGGTGATGAGTATGTTACCTATGGTGTTATTTCTCCGCTTTTCGACTCGGACGGCAATATCATTAACTATGTATCCGTTATGCGCGACATAACGAACGAGGAAAAAATGGAGCGCCAGGTTCAGCAGGTGCAAAAGCTTGAGAGCTTAGGCGTGTTGGCTGGAGGCATTGCCCACGATTTTAACAATCTTCTGGTGGGTATACTAGGAAACGCCGAGCTGGCGTTGGGAGACCTTCCTGAAGATTCTGAGGCAAGCAAGAGCATATTGGACTTGATTAGAATATCAAGGAGGGCGGCTGATCTGGTTCAGCAGATGTTGGCTTATTCTGGCAAGGGTAAGTTTATTGTAGAAGCTATTGACTTGGCCTGCGTGGTGAAAGATATGGTTGAGCTGTTGGAGGTTGCAATTGCAAAGAACGTTACTTTGGAATTGAATATTGCCGAAGACGTTCCTACCATCGAAGTAGACGTTACACAAATCCGTCAAGTCTTGATGAACCTTGTAATAAATGCCTCGGAATCTATCGGGCAGAATAGCGGGACTGTGACCGTGACTACAAGCCAGGTTGAAGTTACGGATAGATATGTAAGCCGCGTGTTCTGGGACGAAGAAATTCCTGATGGAATATATGTTTGTCTTGATGTTTCCGATACCGGCGAGGGAATGGATGAGGAAACCAAGGCAAAGATATTCGACCCGTTTTTTACCACAAAATTTACGGGGCGAGGGCTTGGCCTTGCGGCGGTTATGGGTATTGTGCGCGGCCATAACGGTGCAATGAGTGTGTATAGCGAAAAAGGAGTTGGGACAACTTTCAAAATATTGCTTCCTGCGTCCGCTCAGCGTGCCATTTCTGTTCCGGTTAAAGATTACAAGGACTATGAAGATAAACTTGTAGACGATTTGTGTGTCCTTGTTGTGGACGATGAAGAAACAGTTCGCTCCGTTACAAAAAGATCGCTCACAAAGTTGGGTTGCACTGTTGTATTGGCCTGTGATGGGCAGGAGGGGGTAGATATCTTTACCGATCAGCATGAGAACATCGATCTTGTGGTACTTGACATGACAATGCCAAGGTTAAATGGCCTGGAGGCATTAAAGGAGATGCGCAAGGTTCAGGCCGATATTCCTGTTATTCTTTTCAGTGGATACAGTGAACAGGAGGCTACTAGCGTGTTTACCGATATGGGGATTGCCGGTTTTATTCAAAAACCGTTTACTAAAAAAGAGCTTTTTAAAATGGTCAAGCAGGTGGTTGATAAAGATATCAGGCGCGTATAGCTTTTTTTTGTTGAATTGCGAAAATCAAGATTTGTGTTTACAGAAAGGTACATTCAGGTCTTTAAAAGCCTTTACAGTTGTCATTGACATTCCGCGCTCACTTCTCAATGACTGGTAGACGTCACACCTTGTTATCCTGAACCGAAGGTGAAGGATCTCGTTTTTACACGAAATTGCCGCATCGGTTTATAGCCTCACCAAGTAGACCTATGTCGCCGTAATTTCAGATAAGCTCCGGATATTGCAAAGCCAATTCGTAACCTCTTTTCCCATTCTGTAAATGCAAGTTGTGATAATTGCAGGCAGGCTAGCCCGTTTTATTCAGGACTTTGCGATAAACATTTTCAACGGCAGTAACTGTTTTTTTTATGCTGAGCTTCTCTCTTGCGAAAGTTTCGCCGTTCCTGCCAAGTCGGGCCATGTTTTCTTTTCCCTTTTCAATAAGCCGTATAACTGCGTCTGCGATGTCGCCGGGTGATTCTTTTTTTACAACGATCCCGCATTGTCCGTCTTTTATCATCTCCGGAATTCCGCCGATATCGGTGCCAACAACAGGCAGGCAGGCTAACATTGCCTCTATTATGGAAACCGGATAATTGTCTGATCGGCTGGCAAGACAGAAAATATCATAATTTGCAAGTTGTCTGT
>JAJRTC010000110.1 GCA_024278445.1 Nitrospirota bacterium | reverse complement strand
TGTCGATTCAATTTTGGGGGCCGTGCGACAAAATTTTACGGTTGCAGACGATGCCGAGGTTAGCATGGAAATGAACCCGGAGAGCGTGACGGCAAAAAAACTCGCAGGCTATCGAACTGCCGGGGTAAATCGCGCTTCGCTGGGAGTGCAGTCGCTAAACGATAATGATCTCAAATTTTTGCAGAGGGTTCACACGAGCGATGAAGCACGGAGCGCATTAAGGCTTGTTCTGGGCGCAGGTTTTACTTCTGTGTCGGTAGACATGATGTTTAATCTGCCGGGCCAAAGTGTGGAAGGGTGGCTATCTTGGCTTGGGGAACTTGGGATGTCGGGCGTTAGGCATATCTCCTGCTATGAACTTACGGCAGAGCCTTTAACCCCGCTTGGCAAGAGTTTGCGTGATGGAGAGTTAACATTGCCCGATAGGGGTGATCTTTTTTTTGACGAAACCGAGCGTTTGCTTGAGAGTTTTGGGTTTGTTCACTACGAGATATCGAACTACGCAAAAGATGGGCATGAATGCCGCCATAACGTTGGTTATTGGGAACAACGCGACTTTTTAGGTGTTGGCGCAGGTGCGACAGGCTCCCTTAACGGAGTGCGCTGGGAAAACATAAAAAACGTGGGCGCCTATATGGGGGCGGTTACGAAAACGTCTGACCCAACGGGAATTTTTGAAACGCTCACCTGCGAAATGATAAAAACCGAGCGTTTGATGATGGGGCTGAGGCTTGAAAAAGGATTCTGCTTTGGTGCGGGTGAAATAGACGAAAAAATAGAAAAACTGATAAATAACGGGTTTTTGGCTTATGACGGCTCTCATCTTTTTGCGACAAAGAGTGGTTTTCGTCTGCTCGATTCCGTTTTGGCCTCTATGTGAAGGTAGCAATAGTTGACACGGGAGCCTGTGCTAAATTAGAATTGTGGCAGTCACAATTTTAGTGGAGGTTGCAAGTTTTAACACCTGATGGATAAGTCCTCGGGAAGTAGTCCCTCAAACCAGCCCCGGAAGTTCCTTCCGGTTTTATCTATAGCATTACTTTGCCTCGCTATTTTTCCCTCTTTTGCGTCCGGTTATGACCTGGAAGGACGCGTTAAAGAACATACACTCGATAACGGGATGAAAATCCTCGTGCTGGAACGGGCAGGCGCCCCTATTTTTGCCGCGCATATGGTTTTTAAGGTAGGTTCCGTAGATGAAGTGTCGGGGCATGCCGGTGCCGCGCACATGCTTGAACATATGTTGTTCAAAGGCACCACTACCCTGGGCTCTACAGACTGGAGCCGCGAAAAACCATTGTTCGAAAAGGTTATAGCCTTGGGGAACGCGTTGGATAAGCTTAAAAGGTCTGGTGCCGATAAAGAAAAAATAAAGATAGCCGCCAATAAGCTTAAAACCGCACAGGCGGAGCAGAAAAAATATGTGGTTTCAGAGAGTTATTCGCGCATATATTCCGCCGCAGGCGGGGTAGGGTTTAACGCCGGTACCAGCAAAGACACCACGGCTTACATCATCCGTCTTCCCGCCAACAAGTTTGAGCTTTGGGCGAAGATTGAAAGCGACAGGATGAAAGACCCGATTCTGCGTGAATATTTTGCAGAGCGCGACGTGGTGATGGAAGAGCGGAGGAGAAGCTATGAAAACCGCGCCGGAGGAAAACTTCACGAGCGTTATCTCGCTTCGGCGTTTATCGGGCATCCTTATGGCCGGCCTATAATCGGGTGGGAGTCGGATATCGCACTCCTGCCATACCCTGAAGTCATGCGGTTCTTAAAAGCGTGGTATGTGCCCAGCAACGTCGTTGTTGCTGTTGTAGGCGCTGTCAAGTTCGAAGACGTCGTTAAAACGATGGAGAAATATTTTGGCGATATCCCGGCTGGCAAACTGCCAGACCGCGTGGTGACGGAAGAACCACGGCAAGGTGGCGAGCGCCGTGTTGATGTCGAGTTCGACGCGAGCCCTACGTTTATAATGGGTTTTCATAAACCTGTTTATCCGCATGAAGATGAGATAGTTTTTGAAGTCATAAACTATATCCTCGCATCCGGCAGAACTTCGAGATTTGACCAGGAAATAGTGAGGAAAAAGAAAGTCGCTATCTCAGTTGGCGCATGGACAGGGCCTGGTAGCCGTTACCCTAATCTTTTTTCCATTAGCGGCGATCCGGTTCCTCCTCACACTACGCGGGATGTAGAAAACGCCGTGTGGGAAGAGCTTGAAAAACTCAAGACGGAACCTGTTTCCAGCGACGAGCTTCGCAAGGTGATAAACAATGTTGAGGCGGGTTTCATTCGCGGTCTTGTTTCACATTACGGAATGGCAAGGCTCTTGACACACTACGAAGTTATGACCGGTGACTGGCGGAACATAACCCATGAGATCGAAAAAATAAAGGCCGTAACGCCGGATGATATCCAGCGCGTGGCAAAAAAATATTTTACGCATGACAACGTAACAGTGGCGACGCTGGTTAAGAAGAAAAATGAAAAGACTAAATAAGCTTCTCCCTGCGCTGGCGGTTCTATCCATGGCGGTTTTTCCTTCATGCGCCGGTGTTACGCACCAGGGTGGAACCGGAATAGACAAGCTTGTATATAAACCGATAAACACGGAACTGCCAAAAACAAAAAGGGTTAAGCTTAGTAACGGAATGATTGTGCGTCTTTTGCCAGATCATGAACTGCCCCTTTTTAATATTCACGCGATAATAGGCACAGGTTCGCGGTGGGAACCTGCCGAAAAAACCGGTTTAGCTTCCATTACTGGTGCGACCATACGGTCGGGCGGCACAATGACAAGGCCGCCAGATGAACTCGACGAGACGCTGGAACACGTGGCCGCATCGGTTGAAACTTCTATCGGTTCTGAATATGGAACGGCGTCGCTTTCTGTTTTGTCACGCGATATCGATATCGGGCTTGAGCTTTTTGCCGATGTTTTGAGGAACCCCGCGTTTGAAAAGAGCCGGTTCGAGCTGGCTCGGGCTCAGGCGCTTGACGGCATAAGAAAGAAAAACGACAACCCGACAGGAATAGCAAGCCGCGAGTTAAATAAAATAGTTTATAAAGGCACACCATATGGCCGCGAAGCTACGGTTGAAACCGTAAAATCCATAACGAGAGAAGACGCCATCGCGTTTCATAAAAAATATTTTGTTCCGCAGAACATAATGCTTGGCGTTACCGGTGACTTTAACGAAAAAGAGATACTTGCAAAGCTTAACGATACCTTTAAAGGCTTTAGCGGGCCCGACCCTGATTTTCCAAGAGTAAAAAAAGCGCAGAAGGA
Organism: Nitrospirota bacterium; assembly: GCA_024278445.1. Classification (GTDB taxonomy): domain Bacteria; phylum Nitrospinota_A; class UBA7883; order UBA7883; family JAJRTC01; genus JAJRTC01. Next base: position 4,064 of record JAJRTC010000110.1, on the reverse strand, counting down.
TGAGACAGGCGGAGTTTATCTTGCTAAGAAAGACATATTGCAATCGGTTATAAGAATGGGGCACTTGTCTATTAAAAGAACCGACCCTGACTATTACGCGATGCGTGTAATGAACAGTATCCTGGGTGGAAGCGGTTTCTCGTCTCGCTTGGTTAGAAAGGTGAGAACAGACTATGGCCTTGCATATTCCGTATGGTCATACCACTTCGGCGGGCGTATGGAATTTGGAAATTACATCCTTGGCACCGAAACCAAATCTGCCAGCACGGCTCAGGCAATTGGGCTCATACTGGATGAAGCCCGCAGGATAAGAGACGAAAAAGTGACCGAAGAAGAATTAAACCTTGCAAAAGACACTATCGTAAACTCGTTCATATTTATTTTCGATTCGCCTAACCGCATTATGGATCAGTTAATGACCGTCGATTATTACGATTACCCCGAAGGTTACCTTGAAAATTATCGCGATAACATAATTGCGGTTACCGTAGACGACGTTCAGCGCGTGGCCCGTAAATATTTAAAGCCTGACCAACTAAAAATCGTCGTGGTTGGTGACCCGGAGAAATTTGACCGGTCATTGGAGGAATTTGGACCTGTCGAGCTTATTGAATTGCGTGACTAGCCCACTTAAGAATAAAGGCCTGTGGCGGGCTTTACTTTTGGAGCTTGGGTGATGGACGAGTTCCTGTTTGTCCGCTGGGTATCTTTGCTTCTTCTTGTCGCCGCTTCCGGTTTTTTTTCCGGAACCGAAATGGCTTTATTCTCACTTACCCGCACTCAAGTGGAGAACTTGCGCCAAACGAAGGGCGCGGCTGGCGCTAAAGTGGCTGTTTTGCTCTCACGCCCGCAGAGGCTTTTGGTTTCTATCTATATCGGTAACGAACTTGTAAACGTCGCCATCTCCGCCGTGGCTACGTTAATCGCGCTTGAGCTTTTCGGCGATGTAGGCGTCGCCGTGGCAGTTGGCGTTGGTGCCCTTGTTCTTCTTGTGTTCGGCGAAGTGTCACCAAAAACATTGGCACATTACCATAACGAGAAGTGGGCCCTTCTGGCCGCTTACCCTATATCTGTTTTCGTCACGCTTATCCACCCTGTTCAGGTCGTTGTTACATCCATTTCCAGCAAGCTTGCCGCACTGTTCGGCGGAGGTGAGGACGCACGGGACGCTATGTTTACGGAGGATGAAATAAAAACTCTCGTAGAAAAGGGCGCAGGTGAAGGGGTGATAGGCGAAGAGGAAAAGGAGATGATTCACGGCGTTTTTGAATTGGGCGATGTTACCGTGGGCGATGTTATGACACCACGAACGGACATGCTTGCCATAGCGGCCGGAACATCCGTTAAAGGCGCGTGGGATAAAATGATGGAATCAACTTTTGCCAGGGCACCTGTGTATCGGGATAACGTGGATAACATCGTGGGTGTTCTTTGCAAAAAAGATTTTTTAAAGTTTGAGTATCCGCCGCCGTCAACCGCCTTGCTTAACGACCTTTTGCGCGAGCCCTTTCTGGTTCCTGAAACAATGACTATTAACGAACTATTGCGCGGTTTTAAAAAAAGAAAAGTACATATGGCCATAGCCATGGACGAATATGGCGGCGTCCAGGGGGTTGTGACAATGGAAGACGTAATATCTGAACTGGTGGGTGACAGCCGTGGCGCAGATGGTGAAAACGGCTTGCCGATCACCCGCATAGCTCAGGCGACCTACAGGCTTTCAGCTTCTATTACGCTTGAGGAGTTTAACGATCATTTTGATGTGAACCTTGAACATGAAGATATCGAAACCGTGGGTGGCTACGTGTTTCATCTTTTTGGTTATGTCCCGGAGTGGGGGGAATCCGTCAAGTTTAACGGGCTTAACTTTACAATAGAAGGGGTGAGTGGCGCTCGTATTACCGAACTTAAGCTTAAGGTAGACGCAGAAGTTGCGAGGGGGCAAAATGGGTGACCCGCTGTTAACGATAATCCTTATTGTTTTTTTCCTTGTGGCGGAAGGGTTTTATTCCGGGAGCGAATTTGCCCTTATCTCGTTTAACAGGATACGACTTCGGCATATGGCGGAAAACGGAATTGCAAGTGCCAAAACACTTGAAACGCTTTTGCAACAGCCAGACAAGATTTTTGGCGTTACGTCCGTGGGTACAAACGTTTGCGTGTTTGCCGGAACCGCCATCGCCACCGCTTTTCTGGCAGAGCGTATATCTTCTGGTGATGCTGATCTTTACGCTTTTTTTATAATGGGGCCGGTTACACTTGTTTTGGGCGAGATAGTTCCCAAAATGGTGACGCGGCATAACTCTGAGAAAATAGTTTCATGGATAGGTAACCCCCTCCGCGTTTCCCAAAAGCTTTTCGAACCGATTCTGGCCGTAACGTCTTTTCTCTCCCGCATTATTCTTAAAATTTTCATGTATGGCGACCAGTTGCCCGCCACCATGGTAACGAGGGAAGAGATACTTGGTGCAACGAAACTGAGCGAGGAAAAGCTGGATCTTGACCAGGATGAAAAAAAGATGATAGACCGCATCTTTGAGTTTCGGGCAAGTGATGTAGATTCGAGCATGCAACCGCTGGTTAATCTGGTGGCTGTGCCAAGCCTCGCTACGCTTGCGGAGGCGAAAGACCGGATAGCGCAGACAGGCTACTCGCGGCTTCCTGTTTTTCATGAGCGGATTTATAATATAGTCGGAATTATAAGCGCCTTCGACATCCTTCGTTGCCACGATCTTTCCGCACCGGTAGACAAGGTTATGCATCCGGCATATTTTACACCGGAAACCAAGAAAAACTCCGACCTGATGAGCGAGATGCAGGCGGATGGAGTTCATATGGCCGTTGTGGTGGATGAGTATGGCGGAGCTACCGGGATTGTGACTATGGAAGACCTGCTTGAGGAAATCGTAGGTGAAATTGAAGATGAATATGACAGCCCCGTCAAATTTTACGATAAACTGGACAACCGGCGATATATCATAGACGCCATGATGGAAGTAGATAGCATTAACGAGGAACTTGGGCTGGCTCTGCCTACGGGTGATTATGAAACAATGAGCGGGCTTTTAAATAATATACTGGAGCGGATACCGCACAAGCTGGAAAAACTGGCTATCGGGCCATATCTTGTGATGGTTCTTGACGCGACATCGCAAAGAGCAAAATCGGTTGAGCTTATCGATTTAAGCGAAAAAACCGAAACCGACAAGCCGGAAGGCGGAGATTCGTGAGTAACGATAACGTCTCTACTATTTTAGAGCGGGTAGCCGGAGGCGAAAAACTTTCAGACGCAGACGCCGTTTCGCTTTTGGAATCTTATAACCTTGTCCCCATTGGCCGTACGGCAAACGAAGCGAGGATGAGGATAAAACCTGAGCCTTGCGTAACCTACATTGTCGATAGAAATATAAACTACACAAACATTTGCGTCTCAAAATGCGGGTTTTGCGCTTTCTACCGTGCTGAAGACGATAGCGATGCTTATACCCTCTCGGAAAACGAGATCGACAAGAAGATTGAAGAAACCATAAGCTTGGGCGGTGTTCAGATACTCATGCAGGGGGGGCATCACCCTACCCATAAAATCGAGTGGTATGAGCATATGATCTGGAAGATAAAGGAGAAACACGATATTCATGTTCATGCCTTCTCGCCTCCTGAAATTGTTCACATAGCCGAGCTTTCCGATATAACCGTTGCCGAGACGATTAAAATGCTTATGAACGCCGGGTTGGATTCTATCCCCGGCGGTGGTGCCGAGGTATTGTCTGACAGGGTTAGAGACGAGGTTAGCCCGCTTAAATGTTCTGCCGATGAATGGATATACGTTATGCGATGCGCGCATGGGCTTGGGATGAGAACCACGGCGACGATGATGTTTGGCCACAGGGAAACCTTGCCTGAACGTGTGGAAAGCATGCGGAGGATACGCGACCTTCAAAACGAGACAGGTGGCTTCACGGCGTTTATCCCGTGGACGTTTCAGCCAGCGAATACGGATATGGCGGATATACCTGAAACCGGCGGGTTCGATTATCTTAAAACGCTTGCCGTCTCCAGGCTTT
>JAJRTC010000109.1 GCA_024278445.1 Nitrospirota bacterium | reverse complement strand
GTCTCCGCTTATGTGGGACATGATGGCCATAACCGTTTACCTTACAAGTTCGCTCACGTTCCTTTATGTGGGCCTGATTCCCGATCTTGCCGTTGCGCGTGACCGGGCCATTGCCAGAGGGAACTGGCGCCAGCATTACCTGAAGGTTCTGGCGTTGGGTTGGCGCGGAAGCCATCGTGAATGGTGCATCTATAACCGCGCTTCGATGTTCCTGGCCGTTGCTATTTTGTGTATAGCACCGTCGGTCCACACAATCGTGTCGTGGGATTTTGCCATGACGCTCACGCCTGGCTGGCACACGACAATATTCGGCCCCTACTTCGTAGTTGGCGCCATCTACTCCGGTATAGCGGCTGTTATCACGCTGATGATTGTCCTGCGCTGGATATTCAAACTTGACGACGTAATACGCGACCTGCATATAGACTGCCTCGGCAAGCTTTTAATTGTGATCGCGATCATCTGGTCATACTTCTACTTCTGCGAGTTCAACACTGTTTGGTACTCCCAGAAACCTGAAGAACTTGGCATTTACGAATGGCAGGCCGAGAGGTTCCCGATTATGTTATGGATCATGCTTGGTGGATCGGCGCTTACGATCTTCCTGCTAAGCTGGACCAGGATCCGCGCTAACATGTATGCCATGTTTGCCATAAGCATTCTGGTTAATATGGGAATGTACTCCGAGCGCTATCTTATTGTTGTACCGGTACTAACCCACAGGGACAACCCGTTCATGTGGACGGACTATATGCCTTCGCCAACGGAGCTTTCGATAATCGCGGGTTCGTTTGCATTTTTCTTCTTCCTTTACGCAGTGTTTATAAAACTTTTCCCGATCGTTACGATGGCGGACGTAAAAGAAGGAGTTATTGTGTCGGCAGATATGAAACTTGGCCGCCATGCGGTCAGGATGCAGGTGAAGGAGTAGAAAAATGAGCGACTACTACACAGCCTTGGGACTTTATAAAAGCGTAGAAACAATAACCCGTGCGGCGGAGTCTGTTCGCACGGAGTTTGGAATCAAGGATGCTGACATAACGGTTTTATCGGCCGCCGCATATCCTGATGGAGTGTTTCTGGACGATAAGCCGTTGGAACGCACTGTTTACAAACTGCAACACTTGTTTCCGCTCTTTATCGGTATAGGTGGTTTTATTGCTGGCGCAACTTTAGCCGGTGGAACAGGCTTTATAATGAACCTGAACGTGGGCGGAAAAGATCCTTTTTCATACGCTCCCACGGCAATCATTACATATGAGTTCGCACTTCTTGGCGCGGTTATAGGCTCGCTTCTTTCCATTTTCTACCTTGCGGGGTTGCCGAACTGGACGGAACGCGCTTATGACCCTGAGATATCCGAAGGTGCCTTGGGCCTTCTAATAAAGCTTAATACGCAGGAAGATCAGGATCGGGCCAGCTCTATGCTGGAAGGCCAGGGTGCGTTTAAGGTACGCAAGGGAAGGAACGATTTTTAAATGATACGCAAGGCTTTGGTTTCTATAATCGCTTTGGCGGCTTTTGCGGGATGCGAGAACTACGATATGCAAATGCGCGATCAGGTTACGTTCAAGCATCAGGAGTATCCTTCAATCGGCGCTCCTGCGGGCTCTGTCCCTATCACCGGGAAGCGTGTGGATTATTCTGAATTAGATGGGGCTCTTATAGCGAACCCTTATGATGGGGATGTTGGGTTGACCAAGGAGGGAGGCAAGCTTTTCAAGTCTTTCTGCACTCCCTGCCATGGAGCGGATGGCACGACGGCCAACGCTCCGGTGGCCGACAAGTTCGACCCGAGGCCCGCCAACCTGCAGGATGACGCGGTTGTGGAGCTTACAGAGGGTGAAATCTTCCAAACGATTATAGACGGGGTCGGCGCCATGCCCGCCTATAAGTACGAGCTTTCAGACAAGGAAGCCTGGGAAGTGACATTATACGTATTAAGTTTGCAAGGTAGAAAATAGTTAACAGGCCCAAGGAGGCTGGATATGTCTCGATTATTTTTAGTTTTACTGTTGGTTGGTTGCTTCGCCTTACCGGGGCAGAGCTTTGGCGCTGAAAGAAGAGAAAATGTTCTGGCGGGGAAGCGGTTATTCAACTCATACTGCATGCTCTGCCATGGAGAGGATGGCCGAGGGGGGGGGCCGCTTGCAAATAAAATCAAACTCAAATCGCCTGTGGCAGACCTTACGGTGGATAAATATCAGCAGATGAGCGTGGAAAAGCTGTTACTGCTTATTGAAGGTTACAACCGGAAGGAAACCCTCATGCCGAAATGGGAAAAGATAATCCCTGAGAAAAATTTGAGAAGCATCGCGGGATATATTCTTATGTTCACGCAGAAAGACTTAAGAATGCGTGGAGACGCAAGACGAGGTCGTGAAATTTTCCGGCAGAGCTGTGTCGCTTGTCACGGGGCTCGTGGTAAAGGAAACGGCGTTTTAGCCCAGGTGCTTGGGGTGAAGATGATTGACTATACATCCAGATCGTTATCAAAGATCACGGACGAAGAAATCATCACCACCATAACTAATGGCAAGGGTGAGTTTATGCCCTCGTGGAGCGGAACTTTAAGTTCCGAGGAGATCAAGGACGTGGCGTCTTATATCCGAACGATGTTTGGGAAATAACGGTTTTACGCTTTGACATTTACGAAAAGGCGGAGCCTTATGGCTTCGCCTTTTTTTTGCGCCAAAGCTGGTTATTTACTTTCAGAGCGGAAGTAAGTTATGAGCCGGTTCCATTATTCTATTCCGTAGTGGCCTCGGTTTTCTCGTCAAGCGCACAGATCATGGTGTGCCATGCAAGTATTGCGCATTTTATTCTCGATGAGTATTCCCGTACCCCTTTTAAGATAACCAGCTTGCCCAGACTTTCGGTTTCTTCACCTTCTGCCTCTCCCTTTATCATTTTCTGAAAACTTTCAAATATCTCTCTTGCTTCTGTTAAAGTTTTTCCTTTGAGTGAGGTTGTCATAAGTGACGCACTGGCCTTTGAAATGGCGCACCCGGACCCGGTAAAGCTGATATCTGCTATCACTTGGTCTGGCGTCAGGTTTAGATAGACCGTAAGCTCATCACCACACAAAGGGTTATGCCCGTCGCAAGAATGTTTTGCACCCTCGATGGCATGAAAGTTTCGCGGTTTTCTGTTGTGATCCAATATCACCTGCTGGTAAAGCTCGTTATTGTAGGACATCAGGCAAAAACCCGTATAGCCTTTTTAAGCCCGTCCGCCAAGGCATCGATATCTTCAAAGGTGTTGTAAACCCCTACGGAGGCCCTTACAGTAGCCGGAACCCCGAACCTGCGCATGATGGGTTGGGCGCAGTGATGCCCGCCTCGGACGGCTATACCTTCTTCACTCAAAATCGTTACTACGTCATGAGGATGAACGGCGTCGAGCGTAAACGAAACGACTCCAGCCCTGTTTTCAGCATCGCCTATTATTCTCAAACCCTGAATTTTCTTAAGGGTTGAGATCGCATAGTTGAGCAGTTGCTTCTCATGCCGTTCTATTCTTGAAAGCCCTGTATCGTTTAGATAACCTATGGCGGCACCCAGGCCTATCACCTGCGATACCGGGGGAGTTCCGGCCTCGAACCTGTGTGGCGGGTCTGCGAAGGTTATCTTGTCAAAAGTAACGGTTTTTATCATCTCTCCGCCTGTCACGTATGGCGGCATAACGTCTAGCAGTTCGCTTTTACCAAAAAGAACGCCCACGCCACTTGGGGCATACATTTTGTGGCCAGAGAAAACAAAAAAGTCACAGCCTAAGTTAAACATGTTCACCCGCATATGCGCACAGCTCTGGGCACCATCAACAAGTGTCACGGCCCCGACTTCTTTTGCCAGCGCCACAATTTTCTCCACCGGGTTTACCGTTCCAAGCGCGTTTGAGACATGCGTTACCGCAACAATTTTAGTTTTGTAAGAGAGAAGTTTTTTATATTCATCAAGAAGAAGCTCACCCTTATCGTTTACCGGAATGACTTTAAGGGTCGCTCCTTTCTCGTCGCACAAAAGTTTCCATGGAATTATGTTGGCATGATGTTCCATGTGCGAAATTATTATTTCGTCCCCCTCGCCTACAACTTTGCGGCCATATGAGTGTGCCACAAGGTTTATAGCTTGCGTGGCCCCGCTTGTGAATACAATTTCTTCAGGAGAGCCTGCGCCTATGAACTTCGCAATTTCAGACCTTACATTTTCGTAACTTTCGGTTGCCTCTTCGCCAAGCCTGTATGACCCACGGCGGACGGTTGCATATTCATCCGTTTCGAACTGAATGGCCCGATGTATTACGCGCCATGGTTTTTGGGTGGTGGCGGCGTTATCGAGATAGATAAGCTTTTTGCCTCTAATTACTTTTGAGAGCATAGGAAACTCAGAACGCACCTTATCCATGTCCAGGCTGTTTCCTGTCGTTATGGTATCGACAGGCTTAGGCATTAGCCTTCTCCATTCTTGCCAGCAGTTTTTGTTTGATAGGTTCAAGCGGGCATTTAAAATCTGGCACTGATAGCGCCACATTCAAAAACCCGGTGACAAGCGCCCGTTTTGAGCTTGCTTCGTCTATACCTCTGCTCTTCATATAGGCAACCTGCTCTTCATCCAGCTTGCCGGTGGTAGCCCCGTGGGCACATTTCACGTCGTCGTTTAGTATAGTGAGGTTAGGCTTGACGTCGGCTCGTCCATTTTCGGTTAGCAATAAGTTGTTAACCAGTTGATCCGACTTTGAAAGAGACGCACCGTTGCCCACCGCTACCGTCGTATCCACGCTCACACGGCCACTATCTGTAACAACATTTTTGAACAGTTGATAACTTTCACAGTTTTTCGCTTCATGATTTACCCGCACATGAAAATGTGCCTGATCTTTATCCAGGAGAAGCGAAGTAGAGCGGAGCGAAAATTTTGCGTCATCGCCAATAAGCCTGGCGTCGATACTGTTTCTCGTAATACCGGAACCTGTAAAAGCGCAAACGGCGCTAAAGCGGCTCTCTTTTTTTTGAGTTACATGATGCTTTATAAAACTCCAGGAGTCACATCCTCCCCCCTGGGAGAGAAGATACTCAAGCGTTGCTCCATCTTCTAAAATAAAGTGAATATTCGCATTCATAAAAGATGACTCGCCTCCTCCGGTTTCTTCTACTACTACCTGAAGGCGAGATCGCGCACCAGCTTTTACCACAACAAGAGGAGCCGTTATCACAGGGCCTTTATTGGTGTGAAGAGTAATTTTAATCGGCATTGTAGCTTTCGTATCGGGCAAAATTTCTACAACAACTCCATCTTTTATAAACGCCGTTCCCAGCGCGGCAAAAGCATCCGTCTCATTATTAACCGATGCTAACAACATGTCCCGCAACGTATGGTTGGCAAGCGCTTTCGGAAGCGGCGTTACGAGCACGTTTTTATCGTTACCTGCAACGTATGGTTGAAGCGGGCTTAAAACACCATCGGCCAACACAATATGCTTTTCTACGTCATCGCCCGGTATATCAGCGTTAGTGTCATAATCGTTTGCCAAACGGAATTCTGCTTCTTCCAGTTTGCGTGTGTCTATAAAGGTAAACATTTCATGCTTCCGGGCAGGGAAGCCAAGCTCCGTAAACCTGGAGATAGCGGCTTCATTCAGAACAAAAAGGTTGGGCGCGGGGTTTGATTTTTTTAAAGCGGCTTTATAAAGATCAACGGTTTTGGCAACAGTTTCCTGTTCGCTACTTTCCTTATGGTCAATTGTATTGCTGAGCATTGTTACACCAATACGGCGATGTCGTTATATCCACGGGCTTCCAGTCTTTTTGCAAGCTCGCTAGTGCCGGAGGCAACGATTTTTCCCTCGCTTAGCACATGCACAAAATCAGGCTTTATATAATCGAGCAGTCTTTGGTAATGAGTGATAACTATGAGCGCGTTTTTATCGTTTTTGAGTTTATTAACACCATCGGCCACCACGCGCAGAGCGTCGATATCGAGCCCTGAGTCTATCTCGTCCAGTATGGAGAGCGCAGGTTGCAATATCGCCATTTGCAAAATCTCGTTTTTCTTTTTCTCACCGCCGGAAAAACCCGCGTTAACAGAACGTTCTCTAAACTTTTCACCCATGCCGAGGGTTTGCATTTTTTCGTTTAATATTTCATCAAAATCGATAGGGTCAACCTCTTCAGCTCCTTCGTTTGAAAGTTTTGCGTTATACGCCATGCGTAAAAATTCTCTGTTACTTAAACCCGGTATCTCAACAGGATATTGGTAGGCCAGAAAAAGCCCGGCAAGCGCCCGTTCCTCAGGCTCTAGATCAAAAAGATTAACGCCGTTAAAGGTAACGGAACCACCCAAAATCTCGCACGATGGGTCACCTGCCAGAACTTTAGACAAGGTACTTTTGCCAGAACCGTTAGGGCCCATTATGGAGTGAGTCTCGCCGCTGTTAACAGTAAGCGAAATTCCTTTTATTATTTCCTTGCCGTTGATAGCGGCCTTTAAATTTTTTATCTTAAGCATTTTAATTAATTCCTTAGCCTACCGAGTTTTCAAGTTTTAGCATAAGAAGCCTTTCCGCCTCGACGGAAAACTCCATCGGTAAATGATTGAACACATCCTTGCAGAACCCGTTGACAATGGCGTTCATGGCCGTTTCCCGCGATATGCCGCGTTGTTGAAGATAGAAGAGTTGGTCGTCACTGATCTTCGAAGTGGATGCCTCGTGTTCTACCTGCGCCGTTCCTGTTGCCGTTTCGATATAAGGGAAAGTGTGTGCGCCACATTTATCACCCAAAAGCAGGCTATCGCACTGCGTATAGTTTCTTGCCCCTTTGGCTGTAGGAGAAACGCGCACCAGCCCTCTGTATGTATTGCTCGATACGTCGGCAGAGATACCTTTTGAAATTATTAGCGACTTCGTATTTTTCCCTATATGTATCATCTTGGAGCCTGTGTCTGCCTGCTGATGGCCTGTTGTTAACGCGACGGAATAAAACTCACCAACTGAATTGTCGCCCTTTAAAATACAACTCGGATATTTCCATGTTATGGCAGAACCGGTTTCTATCTGTGTCCACGATATTTTGGAATTGTCGCCTAAACATGTGCCACGCTTTACAACGAAATTATGGATTCCGCCCTTGCCTGTTTCAGGATCACCCGGATACCAGTTTTGCACAGTGCTATATTTTATCTCGGCGTTTTCAAGTGCAACCAGCTCTACTATCGCCGCATGCAGTTGGCGCGTGTCAAACTGTGGTGCGGTACATCCTTCAAGATATGAAACATGGCTGTTTTTATCGCAGATTATGAGCGTTCTCTCAAACTGCCCGCTCTCCGAATTGTTGATCCTGAAGTAGGTGGAAAGCTCCATGGGGCAGTGGGTGTCTGGTGGAACATATACAAACGTCCCGTCTGAAAACACCGCGCTGTTTAACGCAGAATAAAAATTGTCGCCAATGGGAACAACCGACCCCAGATATTTTTTAACAAGTTCCGGATAATCGCGAATCGCCTCTGAAATAGAACAAAAAATAACGCCAGCCGCCAGCAGTTTTTCTTTGTGCGTCGTTGCCACGCTTACGCTATCAAAAACCGCGTCTACCGCCACGTTTGAAAGGCGTTTCTGCTCCATCAACGGAATGCCGAGTTTATCGAACGTCTCTAAAATCTCCGGCGCTACGTCATCTATACTGCCAAGCTTCGCTTTAGTTTTTGGAGCCGAGTAGTATGAGATATCGCTAAAATCAATTGGAGGTATTTTTAAATTTGCCCATTTGGGCTCGTCCATTTCTGTGAAACGGCGATAAGCCTTCAATCGAAAGTTAAGAATAAAATCAGGCTCCTCCTTTCTTTTGGAAATTTCACGAACGACGTTCTCGCTCAATCCCTTGGGAATAGTTTCAGTTTCTATATCGGTAACGAAACCGTATTTGTATTCCCGGCTATCCTCAATTACATCGTTGAGGCCATTTTGTTTTTCCGCTTTGCTTTTCATTGCTCGCCTTTTATTAATCCTTACTAATTTAGTAGGCAATTGGCGTGCCAACATACAACGGGCTAAATATCAGCTATTTATAGTAGTGGGCAGAATAGACAAGACTTTTTTGTCTTTAAAGGATGGTATGGCTATCAGACATAAAAGTCTTCTTGAAATGCGGATGCTTTTTTAGCGCGACTTGTAAAACCATTCCACAGTGCGGCGCAACCCGTCCATAACCTCCACATCAGGGGCGAACCCTAAAGCGTTTTTCGCCTTTGAAATATCGGCGAGTGAATGTTTTATGTCTCCCGGACGGGAATCTCCGATGACAGGTTCAGGCTTGCTATTTACGCCACCCAAATCAACAAGAATTTCGGCTATCATGTCGTGCAATCGGGCAAGGGTTGTTTCCCCTCCGTTACCAACGTTATACGCCGTGTTTACAGAGCCTGAGTTTGAATAGGCGGAGAGTATGTTTGCATCCACCGCGTTGTCTACATATGTGAAATCGCGCGATATAGTGGCGTCTCCGTTTATCACCGCCCGCTCACCTTTTAAGAGCGTGTCTACCCACAAAGGTATCACGGCGGCGTATGCCCCTTTCGGGTCTTGACGTGGGCCGAAAATATTAAAATATCGCAAACCGATAAATTCAATACCATAAGAGCTGGCAAATGCCTCGGCAAAAATTTCATCCGCTAACTTGCTGGCCGCATAAGGAGAAAGCGACATGCCTATCTCGCTCTCAATTTTAGGTAGCTTAGGGTGATCGCCATAAACCGACGACGAGCTTGCATAAACGATCCTGCCAACGGAGAGATCTGCGGCGGCCTTGGCCACGGATACAAACCCTTCCACGTTCGCCCGGACAGTATCAAGCGGTAACTCTATTGACCTTGGAACGGAGCCTAGTGCCGCCTGATGCGACACGACCTCGGCCCCGCTCATAGCTTCTTTT
>JAJRTC010000108.1 GCA_024278445.1 Nitrospirota bacterium | reverse complement strand
TCGGGAAAAACTTCGAGGTTGATATAGTCGCGCATAAAGCGTCCCGCATCATCGCGCGACAGGCCATAGGTCATCTGGGTCAGATCGTTGGTTCCAAAGCTTAGGAACGCGCTGTTTTCAGCCAAATCCCCCGCCCTTAGGGCTGCGCGCGGGGTTTCCACCATCACGCCCAGTTTGTACTGCAACGCAGACCCCGTTTCGGCCCGTACTTCTTGCGCGACACGGTCAACACGCTGCTTGACCAGCTCCACCTCTTTATTGGCGGAAACCAGCGGGATCATCACCTCGGGCACAATTTCCGCGCCGGAGGTTTTGGTCACTTCGGCGGCCGCCTCAAAAATTGCGCGTGCCTGCATGTCGTAAATATCAGGGAATGTAATCCCAAGCCTGCATCCCCTGTGCCCCAGCATCGGGTTAAACTCGTGCAAACGCATGGCACGCTCCTTTAAATCGATTACCGAAACACCAAGGTCTTTTGCCAGCACGGCATAATCAACATCCTCTTTCGGCAAAAACTCGTGCAGTGGCGGGTCTAGCAGTCTCACGGTAACGGGCAGTCCGTCCATCGCCTCGAATATGCCGATAAAATCTTTCCTCTGCATCGGAAGAAGTTTTTTTAACGCGGACTTGCGCTCTTTTAAAGTATTGGCAAGTATCATCTCGCGCACGGCTACGATTCTCTCGCCTTCAAAAAACATATGTTCGGTACGGCACAAGCCGATTCCCTCGGCCCCAAAAGACCGGGCTATTTTTGCGTCATGAGGTGTGTCTGCGTTTGTGCGAACTTTTAACGTGCGGGTTTTATCCGCCCAGCCCATAAGGGTTTTGTAGTCGTCAGACAGCTTCGGTTTAACAAGCTTCGCCTTACCTAAAATAACCCGTCCGGTTGAGCCATCTAAAGTTATAAAATCGCCTTTATGAACCGCAACGGATCCGACAGTGAAAAGCTGGTTACGAATCGATATCTTTATTTCCTCAGCGCCGGAAATACAGCACTTGCCCATACCACGGGCAACAACAGCCGCATGTGACGTCATGCCGCCCGTCGCGGTGAGTATACCTTGCGCCGCGTTCATGCCGCCTATATCCTCAGGGCTTGTTTCCTGCCGCACAAGTACTAACTGTTCGCCCTTATCAGCCAGTTCTATCGCCTCCTCGGCTGAAAACACAACCCGCCCGACCCCTGCGCCGGGTGACGCCGGAAGCCCTCGCGTTAACACAGACAGTTTGGCCCTCTCGTCTATCGTGTCGTGCAGAAGCTGGTCTAGCTGTTCCGGATTAACGCGGTTTAGCGCTTCATCGCGCGTTATCAGTTTTTCTTTAACCATCTCCACGGCTATGCGGATAGACGCCTCCGCCGTCCTTTTGCCCACACGGGTTTGGAGCATGTAGAGCTTTTTATTTTCCACGGTAAACTCTATGTCGAGCATATCGCGATAATGTTTTTCAAGGCGTTTGTAAATTTTGTCAAGCGACTGTTTGGCCTGCGGAAACTTTTTACCCATCTGGTTTATGGAAAGCGGCGTGCGAATACCGGCGACGACATCCTCACCCTGCGCGTTAACCAGAAACTCGCCGAAAAACCTGTTCTCGCCAGTGGCGGGGTCGCGGGTAAAAGCTACCCCTGTGCCGGAGTCCTCCCCCATGTTGCCAAAAACCATCGCCTGAACGTTTACCGCAGTTCCCCAGCTGTCTGGAATGTCATAAAGCCTGCGATATTCTATTGCCCGTTTGTTGCCCCACGATGTAAACACAGCGTCTATCGCCATCGAAAGCTGTTTTATAGGGTCTTGCGGAAACGGTTTTTTTGTCTCTTTTTTTACAAGTTTTTTATAGTCTGAAACGAGCGCCTTTAAATCTGCGGAATCAAGGTCGGTATCCGATTTGGCTTTTACCTTTTTCTTGCGCTCCGTTAAAAGTGATTCAAACCCGTCCCTTTCCATGTTCATAACAACATCGCCGAACATGGCGATGAAGCGCCTGTATGAGTCCCACGCAAAACGCTCGCCACCTGTGCCGCCCATAAGGCTGTTTACAGAGTCGTCGTTCAAGCCAAGATTCAAAACCGTGTCCATCATCCCCGGCATGGAAGCGCGGGAACCTGAGCGGACGGAAACGAGAAGAGGGTTATCTTGCGAGCCAAACTTTTTGCCTGTCTCTTTTTCAAGGCGGGCCATGTTTTTTCTAACGCTGTCGGCCAAACCTGTCGGCCATTTTTTAGCACGATTAAAAAATTCGACGCAGGCTGATGCGGTTATCGTAAAACCTGGAGGCACCGGTATACCCAAGTTTACCATCTCAGCTAAATTCGCCCCCTTGCCGCCCAAAAGGGTTCTCATGTCAGCTGAGCCTTCCGCCCCTTTTGACCCGAAAAAATAGATGTGCTTTGTTTTTGCCATAGCCATCTCCAAACAAAATTTTTAAAAAAATGGCGCAAAGAGCCTATACAAAAAGATTTTACTTCAAATCGGCAAATTACGACAGGCAAGTTAGCACACTGGCCACGCTTCAGGAAACAGAGCAAAAAAGCCGTGTGATTTACAGGCTGAATCTTTCGTTTTTTTCTAGGCCACGATTTTTGAAAAGTCGGCGACTTTCAGAAAAAGAGACGAAACTTTTGAAAGCAGGTTAAGCCTGTTGTTTTTTAACTTGGGGTCTTCGGCCATGACCAGAACTTTCTCAAAGAAAGTATCTACAACAGGGCGAAGCGCCGCAACACGCTCTAAAGCAATCAAAAACTCTTTTTTCTCGAACATCCGGGCTGTTTCCTGCTCTGCTCCGCAGGCTTGTTCATAAAACTTTTTTTCTATTTCTTCTTCAAAGAGGTTTTCCATAACATTGGCAACCATATGCCCACGGGTTATGTTGGCAACCCTTTTAAAGGTTATCGCCAAGGGTGTGAAAAAATCTTTTTTCTTAAGTTCAGCCATGGCGACAGCACGCATGTGGGCGTTTGACATATCATCAAACCCTACGGCCAGAACGGCGTCTGCAACATCATACGGAATCTCACTCAATATCCACAGATGTTTAAGCCTGCCGCCAAAAAACTCCACAACTTTTGTTTCAACATTACCAGCCCCATCGTCTATTTTCCCACTAAAAAGCGAAAGAGACTTTTTTATCAAGCCACCAAGGGAAATTGTATATCCCTTATCAGCGATAATGTGGATGATCCCCAGCGCTTGCCGGCGCAAGGCAAACGGATCTTGCGTTCCACTTGGAACCTGCCCAATCCCGAAACAGCCGACTATTGAGTCTATCCTGTCCGCCATGCTTACGATGGCACCGATATCGGTAGCCGGCAGGGCGTCGCCTGCAAACTTTGGAAGATAGCTCTCATATATAGCCGTTGCCACTTCTGAAGGTTCCCCGGCATACAGCGCGTATTCCCGGCCCATCACCCCTTGCAGTTCCGGAAACTCATATACCATCAGCGATTCAAGATCAGCCTTGCAAAGTTTGGCCGCCCGTGTCACAGCATCTTTTTTATCAGGTATAATTTCATCCGCCAGGTAACCTGCAAGCTTTATTATGCGCTCAACCTTCTCACCGACGGTGCCCAGTTTTTTCTGGTATATGACACCGTTTAATTTTTCGCCAAAGATCTCCAGCGTATGTTTGTGATCCTCGTCAAAAAAGAATTTAGCATCGGATAAACGCGCCTTTAACACGCGCTGATATCCGCTAACAACTACCTTCTCATCTTTTACAATCATATTGGATACGCCGATAAAACCGTTTAAAAGTTTGCCATCAGCACCCTTAACCGTGAACATCCGCTGATGCGCTTTAAGAGAGGTGATAAGAAGCTCATCCGGCAGGGCAAGATATTCCTCTTCAAAAGAACCCCACATGGCAACGGGCCACTCGGTAAGATAGGCTATCGCCTCAACCAGTTCATTATCTTCAACCAGCTCTGCGCCATGTTTTACGGCCAGGGCTTTAGCGTCTTCACGAATTATCGTTTCACGCTGGTCTGCGTCTACTATCACAAAATTATCTTTTAACTTTGCGACATAATCTGCATGGCACGCCACCTCTATCGCCTGCGACCCCATGAACCTGTGGCCGCGCGTAAGGGAACCTGACTTTACAAACGCCACCTCAAATGGAACAACGACACCATCAAAAAGAGCGACTATCCAGTGTATCGGGCGGGTAAAAAGGTCAGTCCCCTCGCCCCACCGCATCGACTTTGGAAACGGAATTTTGAAAATAAGTTCCGGCAAAGTTTTAGCGAGCAAATCAACCGTCCGCTCGCCACCTTCCTGCAACTCGACATAAACATATTCCCCCTTATCAGTCGCCTCCGTTTTTAATAAGGAGACATCCACCCCCTTGCCAACGGCAAAACCGATAGCCGCTTTGGTAGGTTTACCATCAGGTGCGAAAGCCGCTTTTGCGGGCGGCCCGAAGCTTTTCACTTTTTTTGCAGGACGCGTATCCGGCAGGCCGTCTATGGCGATAGCCAACCGGCGGGGAGTAGCATATACCGCAATGTTTTCATGAGGCAACGAAAGCTCGTTAAGCTTGCCGCTCAAAAGAGCGGATAGAGCCGTAACAGCCGGTTTTATATATGACGACGGGATTTCTTCCACACCTATTTCAAAAAGAAACTCACTCATATAAAATATAAACCAGCGCCCGATTTTTGTAACGAGAGGATAACCAGACGGATCATATCAGGCGCAGTTCAATCGCACAGAATGAAAACGCGGGCAACATCCTTTTTAGTAAAGAACCGCCGAAAGGCTGTTCCACGACCCGCAAGATTTACAACGGGCGGAATATTCCACGCTAAAATTGTCGCACTTGGAGCAGGTAAAATGGAACAACGTGGCAACCTCACTACTGTATGCCTCGTCCATAAATTCCAGGGCCTTTTCCGTGTTGTTATCGCTTTTCATCAACATGCCGTTCACCAAGTGATAGATCGTCATGCCGGAGAGCCTGCCGTTCAAAGAGTCTATTTCCTCTTTAGCGGAAATTTTGTCTCCGGCCCGAAAATCTGCCATGGCAACGAACAGGCGCACCATATCGTCGCCCGGCATCACGTTTTTGGCCCACCGTAACACGGCCTGGGCCTGCTCCGGTTCTCCTCTTGAAAAATAAAGAGCCTCAAGGGTTTTTATGATGATTAACGACCTCGTGACCTTAAAACCGTTCTCCAATATTTTTACCGCATCGCCATGAAGCCCCAAGCGGTCTTCAGCTTCCGCAAGCTTTAAGTAAGCCGGAATGAACTTGTTATCTATCCTCAACGCGCGTTGCAAGCTGTCTCGCGCACCATGTATATCTCCATCCGCCATCGCTTCAACGGCACCTTCATATATAAGAGCCGCCAACACGCCATGCTCGTGCGACGCGTTATCTTTAGAAACCAGGTCGACTATTCTTTTCTGTATTTCAAGAGCCTCGCCCCAGTTTTTGGCTTTAATATATATATCGCGCATCCGCACATAAGGCGGCAAAGAACGGCCCGCAAGCTTGCGAGTTTCCGTTAAGGCGTTCATAGCGTTGCCAAACTGCTCTGCGGTTAGATAGTCTTCGGCAAGCTCAAGAAGAATTGAAACGTTTTCACCATCTAACCCACGCGCTTTTGAGTGAAGCTTGATAGCTTCGGAAAGAACACCGTTATCCCGCATAAGGTTTCCTAAAAGCAAAAGGGTGGGAATATCGTCAGGATCGTGAGCCAAAGCCTTTCGGAACAGTTTTTCACCTTCTTTTTTATCTTCAAGCAAAAGCCGTTCGGCGCCAGCCTCTCGCATGCTCTTTACACGCTCAAGCCTTCTGCGGCCGGAAGAGAGCTTAAACCCACCGAACACGCTAGCCAAAGCGTCGTAAAAATAAAGCAACATCACCGAGACAACGCCAACGATAAACGCCCCCATAAGCAGAACAGGGAGAGGAAAGTTAAGCGAAACATCGGGGTAAAGCGTAAGCGATACCGGGTCAGGGTTCAGAAAAGTAATAACCAAAAAAGCGGCAAGAGCAATTGATAGAAAAACTATTAGTCTGATAGGCATGGTTTCAGGTCACATTAGAATTGTTAATATTTACTCCATACGCTCCTGGCACTCAACGCAATACTTAGCGTAAGGCAGAAGTTCCAACCTTTTCACAGGAATATCTTCACCACATTCCTCGCACTCTCCGTAATTGCCGGTTTCGATCCGGTCAAGAGCTTCGTCTATCAATTTGATGGTTTCGTGGCTTTTATCGCCAATTTCCAGAAGTATTCTCCTGCTCATGGTGCGGGAAGCCTCGTCGTTTGCATCTGGCACGTCGCCGCCGAATTCCTCGGAACTCGATTCTACGGTACGCTCGTAATCACCTTTGATTCTTTTCCGCAAACCCATCAAGGATTTTTTAAAATCCTCAAAATTATTTTTTTCCATACTCTCCTCGTCTATATCAGGCTAGCTATTTCTCAAGCCCTGCCGTGGCATCAAACGGCACGGCATCGGCCCACACACGTTCAAGCCCGTAATAATCGCGCGTTTCCTGAAGGAAAACGTGAACTATCACATCACCTGCGTCTATCAGCGTCCATCTGGCCGTTTTATATCCTTCTATATGATAGTCTTTGTCCCCTGCTTCTCGTAGCGCACCTTCAATGGCCGTTACAACGGTTTGAGCCTGCGTTCTGGAATTGACCGTGGCGATGATAAACACGTCAGCCACATCCGACAACCCCCGCAAGTCAAGGACGACCAGGTCCCGCGCCTTTTTTTCCAAGGCGGAATTATAGCATATCGCCACCTTTTCGCTTAAAGGAACCACCATAAAGAACAACCAGACTACTAATAAAAAAACAGGTTTAAATCAAGGCCTTCAAAATGACACCTCTTTTTGAAGATATTCATCTACAGCCGGTGGAACAAGATACCGCGCCGAGGCACCATTACGCAACCTACTTCTTATTTCGGTCGAAGAAATATCGAGTTGCGTGATTTCCACTATATATATTTTCGTGCCCCCCCCTGCAACATGTATCGTCTCTATGGTGCCGTCATCATTCTCTCCTGCAGACTCAAGCTTCAGGTTTTTATAGCGGACAGAAAGAACGCTCTGTAAAACGTCTTCGAGCGTGGAGGGGTCGAACCCGGGCCGTGAAGCTACAATGAAATTGCAGGTTTTAAGGAGCGTGGAAGCCGAGTGCCATGAACCGACATCCTCCATCGCATCCTGGCCGACGATAAAATAGACGTCATCACCAAATTCTTTATGGAAATAACGCATAGTATCAATAGTATAGCTTGGGCCGGAGCGGTCTTTTTCGACATCGCTCGGATAAAAGGCATCGTTATCCTCACACGCAATTTCAACCATGCGGTAACGGTGGTGAAAAGGGAGCAGGTCGCCCCCCGTCTTGTGAGGTGGCCTTGCAGACACAACGAAATAGACACGGTCTAACCCTATCCGCAAAATAGCCTCGTAAGCCAGGTTAAGATGGCCTATGTGTATCGGGTTAAAAGACCCGCCGATCACTCCGATTTTCATAATCTTAAACCAATCGCAAATTTATTCGCGGATCTGGCCGTCTCCGTAAACGATAAATTTCAACGATGTAAGCTCGTTTAGCCCCATGGGCCCGCGCACATGCAGTTTTTGCGTAGAAATGCCCATCTCCGCGCCCAAGCCAAACTGGCCACCGTCGTTAAACCTCGTAGACACGTTCACCATCACTGCGGAAGAATCGACACAATTTAAAAACTTATGCGCTGTGTGATAGCTCTCCGTTACTATCGTTTCCGTATGGCCGGAGCCATGATCGGCCAGATGATCGACCGCTTCGTCAAAATCTTCCACCACCCTTACGGACAAAACAAGGTCATGATACTCCTCGTCCCAATCCGCCTCCGTCGCCTCAACGAGACCGGATACTATGGCGCAGGTTTTTTCGCAACCTCGAATTTCCACACCCGCGTCATTAAATTTTGCGATCATGCCGGGCAGAAATTTTGCCGCAATAGCTTCATGCACCAGAAGCGTCTCCATCGCATTGCAGACGCCGGGCCTTTGCACCTTTGAATTAAAGGAGATATCCTCGGCCATTTTAATATTGGCGTCTTTATCTACATATACGTGACACACGCCTTTGTCGTGCTTTATCACCGGGATAGTCGATTTTTCAGCGACAAACCGGATAAGCTCGTATCCACCGCGCGGGATAATAACGTCTATATATTTATCAAGTTTCAAAAGCTCTTTTACCGCTTCACGATCTGTAACAGGAACAAGCTGGATCGCGTTTTCCGGAATTCCGGCCCCTTCCGCCACCGTCGAAAGTATCTTCGCTATAACACGGTTTGAGTGTATCGCTTCTGACCCACCGCGCAATATAACGGCGTTGCCAGACTTCAAACAGAGGGCGGATGTATCTGCCGTAACATTCGGGCGTGATTCATAAATTATCCCGATAACGCCTAAAGGAACGCGCATCTTGCCGACCATCATCCCGTTAGGACGTTTTTTCATTCCCGTAATTTCACCAACGGGGTCTGGCAGGGCGGCTATCTCTCGCAAGCCATCGGCCATTCCCTTGATGCGTTTATCGTCAAGCAGGAGCCTGTCGAGCAGGGCGGAGGATAAACCGTTCTGTTTGCCGGCCTCAATATCCAGAGCGTTTTCCGCCTTTATTTTCTCCGCCTCCGCTTCTAACGCATCGGCCATTTTCAAAAGGGCGCCGTCCTTCACTGAGGGGGGCAAGGTGGCAAGGCCTCTTGACGCTTGCCGCGCGTTTTTGGCTATCATTTCAACCAGCTCTTTTACATCTACAGTTTTAGTTATCATCGTTTTTCACGTTTTTAATTTTTAATTCAAACTCCACAGATTCGGTGGCCGTGGTAATGAAAACCATATCGTCGCGATGCGTAACCTCGTCGCTCGGCTTATATCCTAATATACTCTCAATCTCACAGGTCTTGCGACCCTTAATGGAGCTAAGTTCATGTGAGTGGTATTTAATCAACCCCTTGGCAAAAGGAACCCCGTCCGGCCCTGCAAGATAAACCGCCTCGCCCGATTCAAAATCGCCTTCAATATGCGTAACGCCTGTGGCAAGCAGACTTTTGCCGCCCTTTAAAAGCGCTTCTTTGGCGCCATCGTCCACGGTCACCTTGCCTTGCGATTTCAAATGAAAAACTATCCAATGTTTTTTACTGCTCATCCTGTCGGCATGTGGAAAAAACATGGTGCCGATATCGGAGCCGGAGATAGCGTCTAAAAGAGCGTTGGCCTTAATCCCTGGCAAAATCATGGTGCCAGCGCCAAACTTCGCCGCTTCAGCCGCCGCTTTTACTTTAGACGACATGCCGCCCAACCCTGTGAGTGAAGACGAATCACCAGCGATGCTCAATACGAAGTCATCAACCTCTTCTACAAAGTCTATTTTACCGGCAGATTTATCTTGTCTCGGATCGGCGGAATAGAGCCCGTCAACATCGGAGAGAATCGCCAGAAGATCGGCCCCTACGAGGTTTGTCACCCGTGCCGACAACGTGTCGTTATCGCCAAATTTTATTTCGTGAACCGCCACGGAATCGTTTTCGTTAATAACCGGCGTTACACCAAAATCAAAAAGTTTGTTTATAGTGTTGCGAGAATTTAAAAACCTGCGACGGTTTGAAAGGTCGTCATGCGTTAAAAGCATCTGTGCCGCTTTTACGCCATGATCGGCGAAACAGCGTGTCCATAACGATGTAAGCTC
>JAJRTC010000107.1 GCA_024278445.1 Nitrospirota bacterium | reverse complement strand
TAATCCCACAACTTGGGGCTCTTGTTGACGACTATGTAATTCTGGTTAACGGCCCGATGATGGGACGCATAACAGAAGACCTGTCGGAAGTGACGACAAAAACCATGGGCGGAATTTTTATTTTGCCGAAACGTCATAGCCATGTCCGCAGGATGCGCAGGCCAATTGCGACCGAAATAAAACTTTCAAAATCGGTGTGCGAAGTATGTCGTTATTGCACCGATTTTTGCCCGCGCTTTTTGCAAGGTCATTCGCTTGAGCCGCACAAGATCATGCGCGTAATAAATTATGATCGTGACCTCGACACGAAAACAATAACAAGCGCGGCGCTGTGCTGTGAATGCGGCGCGTGCGACCTTTGGGCCTGCCCCATGTCTTTATCACCGCGCGTTATCTTTCGCGAGTTCAAGAAAAAGCTGAAAGAGGCGGGCATTAAAAACCTGCACCGGGAAACAGATGTTAAAATAGACCCGCAACGAAAGTTTCGTGGCATACCAACAGACAGGTTAACCGCAAGGCTCGGCCTTACGGAGTATGACATACGCCCACCTTTCAAAGATACGCCGTGGGATGTGACACATGTAAAAATTTTATTGAACCAGCATGTAGGAGCGCCATCCATACCCGTTGTATCGACAAACGACAGGGTAACCAAAAATCAAAAAATAGCAAAAATACCGGATGAACAACTGGGAGCCATCTATCACGCATCCATAAACGGCGTGGTTACGAAAATTGAACCGAACATCATAACGATAGAAAAACAATGAGTGAAATAAAAGAACCGGCGGTGGCGTTAATAGAACTTCGTTCCATCGCGCGTGGCATAAAAACAGCCGACGACATGGTGAAAAAAGCTCCGATACGCCTTATGGAAGCACGCACGGTCTGCCCTGGTAAATACATAATCGTAGTAACGGGGGAGGTCGGCTCTGTGGAAGAGGCTTATAAAGCAGGGCTGGAAACAGGGAAAGAAATGGTGGTAGACGATCTTCTTCTCCCTAACGCGCATGAGCAATTAATCCCCGCAATGGAAGCGTGCGTGGAAGTTGATAAAATCGTGTCGCTCGGCATACTGGAAACCTTTTCGGTTGCATCGGTGATACGCTCTGCCGATTCTGCCGTGAAAACAGCTAATGTCACGCTAATTGAGCTTCGCATGGCAAACGGTCTTGGCGGTAAATCCTTTTTTACCATGACAGGCGAGTTAAACGAGGTGGAGGCGGCCATGGAAGCTGGCGTCTCTTTAATAGAAGAGGAAGGGGCGATGTTATGCCACGAGATCATCCCAAACCCCCACAATGATATAAACCTTAAACTTTTATAGGCAAAAATGCATTTAGCGCAGGTTATAGGGCGAGTGGTTGCAACAAGGAAACATGAGGCGTTAGAAGGCGTGAAGCTTCTTTTAATTCAGCCTGTAGATCATGAAGGCTCTCCCAAGAGTGAACCAATTGTTGCTGTCGATCCGCTTCAGGCGGGCGAGGGCGACACTGTCGCCTATATTACGGGGCGCGAAGCCGCGCTTGCGCTGGATGAAACTTTCACTCCGGTGGATGCGGGAATAGTCGGCATCGTAGATTCTGTCAACCATGAGGAAGGATAGATGAAACTTGCAAAAGTAGTGGGGAATATACAAGCCACGATAAAACACGAGGTCTATCGCGGACACAAAATAATGATTGTCCAGCCGCTGGATGAAAAGTTACAACCAAACGGCGCCACTTTTCTTTCTGTCGATTTCGTGCAGGCAGGCCCAGGGGATATCGTAATCGTCGCCGTGGAAGGGAACGCCTCGCGCCAGCTTTTTATGGATAACAACGCGCCGGTTCACTCTGTTATAGAAGGCATTGTGGACAGCGTCGAGAGAGGGTAGACAATGAAAACCGAAACCGCCATAAGAAAAGATATCGTTGAAGTATGCAAACGTATTCACGCCAAAGGGTGGATAAGCTCGACAGACGGTAACGTCTCCGTGCGTTTGCCGCGCAACCGGATATTAATAACGCCCACCGGTATTCATAAGGGTTTTATGAATGAGCGCGACCTTATAATAATCGACATGGCTGGAAAACTCGTTTCAGGCAAACTGAAACCTTCAAGCGAAGTCGCTTTGCATCTTGAATGTTACAACGAGCGGCCCGATATAAACGCCGTCGTTCATGCGCACCCTACCATGTCTGTCGCATTCTCCCTTGCGGGCATCAAGCTTGCAAAATGCATGTTGCCGGAAGTCGTGTTTACGTTAGGCTCTATCCCAACGGCAGACTATGCACCTCCTGCAAGTTCTGAAGCGCCAAAATCGATACAGAAATATATAAAAGATTTCGACGCCATCATTTTGGAACGGCACGGAAGCGTGACCGTTGGCGGGGACGTATTCCTGGCATACAACACCCTGGAGCGAATGGAGCATGTGGCGGAAATAACATACCACGCAAGGCAACTTGGGAATATTACACCATTGAGCCAACAGCAGATAGAACAGCTACAGGCGATAGGTGACGCGAAAGGGTGGCCGAAACGAAAACTGTTGCATGACAACTGCAACGATTGCAACGCGTGTGGGAAACACTCGCCAGAGCGTTCCTGTTTTGGCTCAGGAGCGCCTGAGCCAATAGAAACACCTGCCACCAATAACAGTTTAACCGCAACTATCGCCGAAGAAATTTTGCTGGAGCTAAAACGCGTAAGCTAGAGCCTTGAGAGACTGTAACCTTGGCACGCACACTTTATCATCCGGCCGATTGCGTGTTTCATCCGTCTGATGTAGGATGATATCCGTAAATTCGATCATCCCTAAACCGAGATGGAGAGTAAGTTTTTATGCCTCCCTTGCTTGAATTGTCCGGCTTGAAAGTCTATTTCAACACACAGGACGGCGTGGTAAAAGCCGTTGACGGTGTTTCATATTCTGTGGACGCCGGAAAAACATTGGGCGTTGTTGGTGAATCCGGATGTGGCAAAACCGTCTCGGCAATGGCGATCCTCCGTTTAATATCCCAGCCTGGAAAAATAGTTGGCGGTTCCATAATGTTTGAAGGGCAAGACCTCACCCAAATATCTGAAGGTGAAATTCGAAAAGTGCGCGGCAATAAAATCTCCATGATTTTTCAGGAACCTATGACCGCGCTAAACCCCGTGTTTACCATCGGCAACCAGATTGCCGAAGCGGTGCGGCTTCATCGTGGCGCAAGCAAGCAGGAAGCATATGACGCCGCTATAAAAACATTGGAGCAGGTCGGTATCCCGTCGCCTGCAAAACGTGTGCATGAATATCCGCACCAACTCTCAGGTGGGATGCGCCAACGGGCTATGATAGCCATGGCGCTGGTTTTGAACCCAAGGCTCGTGATAGCGGATGAACCAACAACCGCGCTCGACGTTACCATACAAGCGCAGATACTCGACCTTATGGTGGAGATGAAAGAGCAGTATGACGCGTCTGTTATAATGATTACCCACGACCTGGGCGTGGTGGCGCAAACATGTGACGACGTAGTTGTTATGTATGCGGGGCAAGTTGTGGAATCTGCCAACGTTAAAACGTTGTTCGCAGAACCTGCCCACCCTTACACGCGTGGTTTGCTGGAGTCTATTCCATCCCGCCACAAAGAGAGCCACGGCCATTTAAAAGAGATAAAGGGAATGGTGCCTAGCCCTATCGATTTGCCGACAGGTTGCGCGTTTCATCCTCGTTGCCCCGACGTTATGGATGTCTGCAAAGAAAAAATGCCAACGTTAAAAAAATGTAAAACCGGCGCAACAACGGCCTGCTGGCTGTACGAGTGAGATAAAAACTAATTTTTACTCTTCATTTTCACTTTTATCAGAGGATGGTGGAGGCGGCCAAGGCTTCGGCCTTTCAACTTTCTCTTTAATGAGCTTACCATCGTCGTACTTTATTACAGGTTGCTTATTATGAGGCTTGCTTGGTCTTTTTTCTACATTTCCTTTTTCTTCGTCCACCATATCAATCTCCATTATTATAGAAACGTGACTGTACAACTTCTTTCCAACATGTCATTACCACCTTCTTATCAGTAGGCAAGTGGGAATCTAAGGCGGCGAGCTCTAACTCTTTCTCCTGTATAAGGCGAAACTCTTTCAACAAACTATTTACATCATTTTCTATATCATCAACCTTTACCCTAAAAAGCTCATAATCATGTTTAAGCTCTGTCCATTTTCTCTTTAGAGTAGCCATCACTTCAATTTTTTTGGGCCAATCAAGAAATGGTAATGGTACAGCAACGATTGCAAAAATTATTGAAATGATTCTCCAATATACAAGAGCTTCTTTAACAAACAGCCAACTCACTACTCCAACAACAGAAACAATCGATAAAATAACTTTGGAATACCAATCAAAATTATAGTATCGCTTCCCTAGGTATCCCCAATATCTTGAATTCAGATCTGCATCTAGCATAGAGTTCCAGACTGTTGCTTTAAGTTTATTGCGTGCCATCTCTAACATCTTCCACCTAACACCGAGAATCAAGGTAAGCCATTCCCTAATGGTTACCATTCCAGCCAAAGAATACAACCATAAATAATATACCTCATAATTACAGTAGCCGACACCTGTCATTGCGAGAAGAGTTTGAAAAACGCGACGCGGCAATCGCGTTTAAAACATGAGATCGCCACGGTCACTCATGCTCCCTTG
>JAJRTC010000106.1 GCA_024278445.1 Nitrospirota bacterium | reverse complement strand
TATAGCGCCCTGCCCGAACACGATTAACGTGCGGGTTAAAATGTTGGCGCCTTCAACCGTTATTCCTATGGGGAGGGCCGTGTAGTTCAGGCCCATGATGTTGCGCGGCCCAAAACTTATGCCGGAACCCGCATGGATGTCCATAGAATCTATCACTACGCGGCGCATATCTTCTGTAAGGTTATATTTAACTATCGCAGATATAACGGAAGGCGCTTCTCCCTGATCTATAGCGCCGACCGTCATCATGCGGGCGGCGTCCATACGGTATGTACATCCGCCTATGGTAGCAAGCTTTTCCTCTATCCCTTCAAAACGGCCTACCGACATCTTGAACTGTTTTCTGACACGCGCATAAGCCCCCGTAGCGCGACAGGCAAGCTTGCCGCTTGCCACGCTTACCGACGGGAGAGATATGCCTCGCCCTACGCCGAGCCGCTCCATCAGCATTTTCCAGCCTTTGCCCGCGCCATCTTTACCGCCGACGATCCAATCTACGGGGATAAAAATATCTTTGCCGCGAACCGGCCCGTTCATGAACGCGACACCAAGTGGATTGTGCCTGTCGCGTGTTTCGACACCGGGGGTATCGGACGGGAGAAGGGCTACCGTTATGCCGATGTCTTCTTTGTCGCCTAAAAGCTTTTCAGGGTCGTAAAGGTGGAACGCCAGCGCTATTACAGTGGAGACAGGGCTTAGGGTGATATACCTTTTATCGAAGGTAGCCCTTATACCCAAGGTTTCTTCTCCTTCAAAGTCTTCTTTTGTGACGATACCGGTATCCGGCATCGATGCGGCGTCGCTACCCGCCTCAGGGCTTGTAAGGGCGAAACATGGCACTTCCTTGCCGCAGGCTAAAGCCGCCAGATATTTTTCTTTTTGCTCGTCCGTGCCATAGTGAAGGATGAGTTCTGCCGGCCCCAACGAATTTGGCACCATGATGGTTACGCCAGCCGCCATACTACGGCTTGTTATTTTCACCACCACGGCTGAATGCCCAAGCGCGGAAAACCCGAGCCCACCATATTTTTTAGGGATAATCATCCCGAAGAAACCGTTATCTTTTATAAATTGCCAAACTTCTTCAGGCAGGTCGTGAAGTTCGCTTGTGATTTTCCAGTCATCCAGCATTTTGCAAAGCTCTTCGGTTGGGCCGTCAAGGAACGCCTGCTCTTCATCCGTCAAGGTCGGTTTAGGGTAGTTTAAAAGTTTGTTCCAGTCAGGGTCGCCGCTGAAAAGATCGCCATCCCACCACACTGAACCGGCTTCCAGCGCTTCTCTTTCAGTGGCGGACATGGACGGCAGAATCTCCTTGAACATCGCGTAGATATTTTCTGTTATCCAGCTTTTTCGCAATGAACGGATGTTCAACGGAACAGCTATCGCAAAAAACAGTATCCAGAGCGGTATAAACAGGATAAAAGAACTGTCGGAAATGTAAGTCCAAACAAAAAGGAGCAAGCCGACAGCCACAGTGCCAAAAGCCAGAGGAGCGCCGAAGTAGATAAGAACCCACAGTAGAACGGTAATCAAACAGAACCAGGAGAAGCAACCCATAGTTATACTCTTTATCTTTAAATTAAAAGTTTGCTACGGCCCTTGGCGTTGCACAAAGGACACCTTACATCTCGCGCTTCTATTATAAGTGATTTTACTCATTTGTTAAGGAAAGGTTGCGCTAAATTTAAATTTTTAATTAGCGCGATTGCAAAAGGTTGCAACTGAAATGAGCCCTCAGTAGTTCCCTATGGGCAGATGACGCAGTTGCGCCCGCTTTCTTTTGCTTTATACAGGCCGTCGTCCGATTCTTTTATGATCTCTTTGTAATCGAGCATTTCATGGCGGAATTGAGATAACCCGATGCTGGCCGTGACGGGGATAGGCTCATTCTCGTAAACAACAGCCATATTCTCAATGGCTTTGCGCAGTTTTTCGGCAATTTCCATGGCGGAACCCATTTGCGTGTTTGGCATTACAACGATGAACTCTTCGCCACCATAGCGACCAACGATATCTTCTTTACGCATGTCGCTTAGAAGAAGGTGCCCCAACTTACGCAAGACTTCATCTCCTGCGAGGTGCCCGCGCGTGTCGTTTATCTTTTTAAAGTGGTCGAGGTCGATAATCATCATGGAGAGGTCTTTGCCGCCTTCGCGGGCTTCCTTGAATCTGGCCCCCAGTTCTTTTTCTACATGCCGCCGGTTATATACGCCGGTGAGGCCGTCTCTCTGGCTTAGCTTTTCTAAAGTCTCCATCGTTTCGCTAGCTTCGTCCAGCTTGCTTTGATAGATGTATACGTCCGTTACGTCAAAAATGGCAATGCATACACAGCCCACCTCTTCTTCTTTCAGGCTTATAGGAACAAAAGCGCAGTCTTGATACATGAAATCTACATCGCCGGTTATTGGCCGGTTGTGCGGGAAACGGAAAAGGTAGGGCCTTTGTTGCCATGAAGTAAAAGAGTGGCTCTTTAATAAAAACACGCTTTTTAATTTGCGTTCAACCCAGGGTCTTGGCAGTTCAGGGAAACATTCGTACAGGTCTTTGCCAAGGATATCTTTGGCTTTTACCTTGCTGTATGTTTCCATGAACTTGTTCCAGATAATAATTTTTCTGGCGCGGTTAATTACAAGGATGCCTATGTTCAGGCTATCAGTGATTCCTTGATGAAGGAGAAACGCGGGAGAATCGATATTTTCTTGGCTCATCTTGCAATATTATAAAAATTTATCAGAAGAGTTACGCAGTACTTCTATTGATTCATCAGACATGAATATCAGGAGATCACTTTTAAATTCACGCTCCTCGAGTTTAAAATCGACCTTCAGTATCAGAGTGTAGTCCCAGTTAAGTTTTTCTGGCGCAAATACTGAATTGAGCAAGTCTTTAATAGGCATTCTCTCGCACAAGATGGCGGGTTTTGAAAAACTGACTTCGGTTTTTATCAAGCCACCCAAACCGTTAATACACGCCCCTACCAGTATATTGCTAAGCTCAAGGATTAGTTCTTCTTCCTTGGCTGGGTCTAACTGCTCGTCATAACCCATAAGGTCTGCCACCGCTACGCAGGCGTCTTTGTTAAAAAGGGAGATAACCTCGCCGCTTATGGAATTGTAGAAAGCTTGTCTTGTGGCGCTAACTTCTTTGTATTCTTGGGTCATGTCAGATAAAACAGGGATTATCTGGCCTGCCTCGACGATTTTTACCATTGGAACAGACAACTCTACGAAGACTTCAAGGAACTCGGCCAAAGCGGAACCCGCCTGCCCCATTGCCATGTTGGTTATTTCGCCTAAAAAATCGTATTCGTCCTCTGTAAACTCTGGGATGTTAGAACTCATAAAACCCCGCTTTTTAAAATTATGGGCTCGGCTTTTTTCCCGTCCATCGGTTTTTTTACAAACCCTACAGCACCAAGTTCTTGCACGCGTTTTAAGGCCTTGGGCTGGATATCGGCCGATACTACGATAACTTTTATGTCTATTCCTTCTTCCTGTATTTTTCCCAGCACCTGGTAGCCGTCCATTTCAGGCATGGTAAGGTCAAGAAACATGAGGTCTATTTTTTCACTTTTAAGGAGCGATAGCGCCTCTAGCCCGTTAGTGGCTTCAAAAAAGGTTATCTCCCTGTCTTTTAACAGAGCCGTGAGCTCTTTTTTGATGACGTTTCGCTGGAATTTTGAGTCGTCTGTGGTAAGAATCGTTAAAGCCATGATGATAATTATATAGCTTTGATTAAATTAGGTTATATAGAAATACAATGCCAAATTATACCTCCTTTTTTGTATCAGCGGTAGCTGTTTTACATCTTTTTGAAAACAATCACGTTTTTTTTATGATGAAAGTAGCTATTGGTGCTACTTGAATTGCCATTTTATATAACGTCAAGGTAACTGAGGGGTTGCGATAGCGGTAAAGTTGGCATATTCCTAAAAAATTCAATAGATTGAACTGCATAAACGTGTTAAAATCCTGAAAAATAAGGTGGGTGGAAAAGCAAGGGGTAGCTTGGGCTTTGCATCTGTATCTTGTTTCTGTAACTTTACTGAATTAAAGTTTGCGGAGTCTGTATGCCTGCGTTAAATCGTGTAGTTGGGCCCTCTTTTTTCCTGCTGTTGGTGGCGCTTGTCGCTTGGCCCTTGGCCGTGTCGGCGCAAGACCAAAGAATTGAAGATGAGCTGAATGACTTATCTCCCGTAGTCATACCCCTCAAAGAAGCCTTGGGTGACCTGATATTTAACGAGGCGATAAACTCTGGTGAATATGAATACACCGGCAACCTCAAATGCCGGTTGTGCCATCGCGACTTTTTTAAGGGCAGAAAAAGAGACCCTCACGTTCATACGTTCAAAAAAAGCATCAAGAAAAAATATTATAATGAGGCAAGATGTCTTGCCTGCCATACAACCGGATATGGCGTTAAAACAGGCTTTACAAGTGTTAAAAAAACTCCGAAGCTGGTTAACGTTCAGTGCGAGGGATGCCACGGGCCCGGAAGCAAACATATTAAAAATGTGCATGGTGGCGGTTTCCTCGCGGGGCCCGATAATCCCGATATTATAAAAAAAATGTGCCATGCCTGCCACAATTCAAGGTGGAGCAAGTCTTTTACAGATAAAAATTTCGAAGATGTGTATGACGCATATGCGGCACCTGAAATAGAACTGCCGGTGGCAATGCTATATGGTCAAGCTATGGGAACAATCCACTAAAAGGAAAACGGCAAAAACTCATAAGAACGGAGCTTGCTATGAGCCGGATGGCTGTGACGGGTATGTTAAGGCAGAGGGGCTTGCAAATACTGTTTGCATTAGCCTTTGCCTGGCTTGCGCTCCTCATCGGGTGGTTGCTGGTTGACTTTTATGATATCGAACAGGAGAGCGCGGATAGTTACCTTAAAACCGGTTGTGCCGTTGCTCTGTTGCTGGCCGGGCTGGTCTGCCGACGCTGGCCGGGCTTCATGAACTTGCCCGCATCCATCTCCCTGTTATCTGCATTGGGCCGCTTTATTCAAGCGTTTGTGATAGCAATTGTGCTTGTTCCTTTATTTTTCGGGATCCATGCCTGGTATTTTGATTACGATCCCAATAGTACAAACCCTCAAGCCGACATGATCGTGATCTCTGCGGCGTATTGGTACGGCGTTTTTTTTACGCCTGTTGTGACTGTGGTACTAACCTGGTATCTCTCGGTAAGAGCGCCCGGAAGAGGTGAACTACGAAAAGGCTTGGTGTCCTGGGCATTTTTCTTTTGGCAAAGCGGGGGCGGAAATGGAATTTTTGAAGAAATACAATATCGTTATTCTCTGCCTGACCCTTGTTATAACCTTGTCGTCTTTTTCAGCATATAACTATGTATCCCAGAAAAAGATTTTTTTGCACCAGATGCATGTAGACGCTAAGAACACCGTTCAATCCGTTGCCACCGGCGTTTCCAAGTTCTCAGACGTTAAGACCATGATGAATATTCAGGGGCTGATAAAAAATATTTCCCTGAATCTTGACATTTTCGAGTTTCGTTATCTCGATGCAAACGGAATAGTCTTGAATTCCATGTTTGAAGAAGAAATAGGACAAAAGTTTGACCATCCGGGGCTTGATGTTTTAAATAAAGAAAACCTGGGTGAGTTTTATGTAGACGAACGGGACATGACAACCGTTCTGGCTGTCTCGTTCCCGGTGATGGATGGTAGCAAGACGATAGGCATCATTGATCTTGCAATAGATATTTCGGAATTCGATTTCAGCGAAGATGGTGTGAAGGAAATTGCCATAGAGCGTATGAAACCGGATACGTTAAACTTGTTAAACGCCATAGCCGGTTCAATATCTACCAGTAGCGCAATATTTGAAACGGTGGATCTTTTCGACTTTCTAAACTTTTTCGCCCAGATGGCGGAGAGTATCGTCGAGGTTGCGATAATAGATAAAAACGGTAAGGTTGAGGTTAGTAACCTGCTTGATGAAAGTGGCAAGGTATTGCCCGGCGGCAAGGTTGAGGTTAGCGATGGGCTTACGACGCTTAACGGGCGCACTGTTTTTCGTTCCATCTCCAAAATCAACCCTTACGATGACGATAGCAAGTTCTTGCGGCTTGTCATAGATGCGAAAGATTATGAAGCTAACTCAAAGCAACTTTTAGTAGCCGCTATAACCACGTCGCTTCTTACGATTATATTTTCACTCACTATCGCCTACTCCATATACAAGATAAACCTTGAAAGAGCGAAGAAGGAAAACCTGCGTCTTGAGGCTAAAGTAAAAGAGAGAACCAGGGAGATAGGCGACATTATGGATAACGTAGGGCAGGGGATTATTACCGTGCCGGAAAATATCGTTGTTAACCCTGAATATTCCATGTTTGCTGAAAGTATATTTAAAAAGAAACCCGCTGGTGTAAGGCTTTCAAGCCTCTTGTATCAGGACGAGAAAAAGGCTGAAGAATTTGACGAGTGGCTTGAGATGTTCTTTGACAAAAACGCCATAATAACTTTCGACGACATCGTCGATATGGCGGATAGCGAGGTCGAAACGCTGATTGACGGCAAAACGAAAAACCTCAAAATAGAGTATCGGCCCATACTCGATGAAGACTCGCAATCAGTAAGAAAGGTTATGGTCGTGTTAAGCGACATAACGAAAGAAAAAGAACTTGAGGCCGAAAGAGAAAAAGAGCGGCAGGAACATGAGAGGGTTGTGAAAATTTTGCGCGATCAAGACTCCTTCTTCGGTTTTCTTGATGATTCGCGCGACAGTATAAACAATATGCAGAATATTCTGGCGCAACTCATGGCGGAGACAGAAGGGGACTCTGAACTCATCAATGAGCTTTTCAGAGGGGTTCACACTATAAAGGGGAACGCATCCAGCTTTTCTATTAACGATGTCTCTTGCCTTGCGCATGAGATTGAGAGTGTCTTTAACTCGATACGGGAAGGCAGTGTGAAAGTGACGCCTGAACTGGTGGAGAGCTTGCGTGGGCAGTTGCATGAGATTTTTGAAAACATGGAGTCTGTAGTAAACCTTATGACGCAACTGGTTGGCGAATCTTTTGGTGCCGCCGGACACAAGGTCGTGAAGGTTAAAGAAGAAAAAATGTCTGCTTTGTGTGAACTTTTGAAAAAGATAGAGGCTCCCGCCAATGTGCGCAACCAGTTAAAGGAGTGTGTTGAGCAGATGCTCAAAGCCCCGGTTGGCAGAATTACCAGGCGTTACCCTGATATGGTTAAGAGCATAGCTTTGGAACTTGGAAAAAAGGTGAACGTTAAGCTGGATGTCGGTGATATCGAGATCAGCGGGCATGTGGAACACGCAATCGCTGACCCTTTAATACATATACTCAGAAACGCTGTTGACCATGGAATTGAAGAACCGCAAAATCGGACTGCGGCCGGTAAGCCTGAGGAGGGAACCATAGTTATCGAGTGCCGGGAAACCGATGACTCTATTATCCTTGCGATAAAAGATGATGGCGGCGGAATTGACCCGGATAAAATAAGAATGGTCGCTCAAAAGAAGGGAGTCATAACCGAGAGCGAGGCTCGCGCCCTATCCGATGATGAGGCGATAGCGATAATTTTCAGGCCCGACTTTAGCTCAAGGGAAGAAGCCACAGACCTGTCTGGCCGTGGCGTCGGGATGGATGTGGTAAAAACCGAAGTAGAAGCCGTTGGTGGTTCCATTCGCCTTGAGAGCGAATTCATGAAGGGGACGACGATAACCCTGATAATTCCAAAGAACCTGAAACCTTCTTGATTTAAGTTCTATTCAATTTTTAGCTCTTTTATTTTTCTGTAGAGCGACGGTAAGCTAAGGTCAAGCAGGCTGGATGCTTTTTTCTTGTCGTAGTTAGCCGTTTCAAGAACACTTTTGATATGCTCCCTCTCGCACTGTTCCACCACTTTTTTTAGCACGACTCCGTCTCCGTCAACGGCGCGGGCGTTTATAAAATCCATTGGCAGGTCTTTTTCTGTGATGATGTCTTCCTCGCACATAATCATGGCCCGCTCTATCATGTTTTCAAGCTCACGGACGTTCCCCTTCCATTGATACGACATGAACCGCCTGGCAACGTTATCGTCGATCCCGCGCACGTTTTTATTCAGCTCCGTATTGTGCCTGGTTATAAAGTGTTGCACCAGGGCGGGGATGTCGTCTTTCATCTTTCTTAATGGCGGCATGTTTATTTCGCATACTTTCAGCCTGAAATATAAATCTTCCCTGAACCTTCCCTGAACCACTTCTTCCGTTAGTTCCTTGTTAGTGGCGGCCAAAATACGCACATCAACTCTCTCTAAGGCTCTGCCACCAATGGCGATTATTTCTTTTTGCTCAATCGCACGCAGTAATTTACCTTGCAAATCCATCGGGATCGTGCTGATTTCGTCAAGGAACAATGTGCCGCCGCTTACTACTTTAAAAAGCCCTTCGCTAAGCGTGGTAGTTCCGTCGGAGCTTTTAGTTACATATCCGAAAAGCTCACTTTCTATCAGGTCAGACGGAATAGCGGCAAGGTTGATAGGGAGGAACGGTTCGTCTTTTCGGGGGCTTTTATCATGAATTGCGCGGGCCACCAGTTCTTTGCCTGTCCCGCTTGCACCGGTAATCAGCACGGTACTGCTCGTAGGCGCAATCTTATTTACAAGGTTTAATATCTTGTTAAGCTCTACGCTTTGTCCTATTAACCGTTCATGTCTACGTTTCTGCGAGATCTCTTTTTTAAGAGAAATATTTACTCGTCGCATTTTGTGTTCTTTAAAAAGCCTTTTTAACTTCATCAGGAACTCGTCGAAATTAAAAGGTTTTACGACATAATCGGAAGCTCCTTGTGTCATCGCGTCGACGGCGCTTTGTATCGTTCCAAATGCTGTCATGATTACGAATATGGTTCCCGGGCTTTGTTTTTGCGACTGTTTTAGCACTTCCATCCCGCCCATGCCCGGCATTATTATGTCGCACAGCACAAGGTCGAAACTCTCAAGCTTCATTATATCAACGGCCTTGTAGCCATCCTGTGCCGTAGAAACTTCATAACCCTCTTCTGTCAAGACTTCTGATAACGCTTCTCTGGCTGTTTCTTCATCGTCGACGATCAATATCTTCTCATTCATGATTTACCTTCTTTGCTTCAACGCACGGTACCCTTAGGTTGAATACCGCGCCTTTTCCTTTTTGGCTTTCAACCGAAATGTCCCCCCCAAAACTTTTAATTATGCCATAGCTCACAAAAAGCCCCAGCCCCATCCCTTTGCCCGGTTGCTTGGTTGTGAAAAACGGCTCGAAAATTTTGACTCGTTCCTCCTCGGTCATTCCCATCCCGTTATCTTTAAAGGATATTCTGACAAATCCATTTTTTCGTGTGGTAGTTATTATAAGGCTTCCGTTAGGCGAGTCTCCCACAGAATCGGCGGCGTTTAATATGAGGTTTACGAAAACCTGATGAATGCCATCCTGGCTTCCGGTCACAAGTGGCAGGTCGTCCCCATGTTTTGTCGTAATGTTAAGCTGGCTTACTCTTTTGTCGTATTTGGAAATATGTATGGCAGAATCTATTACGGCCCGTATATCGAATTGGCTTACTCTGGAAGGTGACGGGGAAGAGAAATTAAGGAAGTCCTGCACAATTTTGGAAATTCTTCCTATGTGAGTTTTCATGAGTTCAATTTTTTCTTTTGTCGTCGGTTCCTTTGTTTTTCTTTC
Organism: Nitrospirota bacterium; assembly: GCA_024278445.1. Taxonomy (GTDB): domain Bacteria; phylum Nitrospinota_A; class UBA7883; order UBA7883; family JAJRTC01; genus JAJRTC01. Next base: position 284 of record JAJRTC010000106.1, on the reverse strand, counting down.
TATTACCTGCGCTACGGCATAGATAGACGTTAACGGGTTACCAACTTCATGTGCCAGGCCGCTTGCCAACACGCCGACGGCGGCCAGTTTTTCAGATTGACGCAATTTATCTTCCATCTCAATCCGGTCGGTAATTTCGGCCATTTTTTCTATAACCTGCGTTACTTCGCCTTTCTGGTCGAAAATAGGATATGAAGTTATCTCTATGTGTATAGGGATACCGTCTTCTGACAGGGTCGTATGGTTTTTTGTTGCCGACCGGCCGGTTTTTATGGTTTTTTCCG
>JAJRTC010000105.1 GCA_024278445.1 Nitrospirota bacterium | reverse complement strand
CCGCCCACAACCTGAAAAACGCAAAAGCAAAAACAGCAACGGCAATAAAAAGAGGCCAAAAAGTTGAGACAAAGTTCGAAAACCATATCAAGGCCACCGTCGGGGCGGGGAGCGGAATGTTTACCCGCTCGAAAATATCGGCATACCTTGGAACAACAAACCATGTAAGGAGCGTAACGGCCAAAGCTCCTGCAGTCATAACTATTTTAGGGTAGCGCGTAACATCATGGGCTTTTTCAACAGAATCGCGTTCACGCTCTAACATCGAAACCAGGCGGAATAAGATTTTATCGAGCAGTCCGGAATGTTCACCAGCCGAAACCATCGCGGTATAAACCGGTGGAAAGACGGAAGGATGTTCACTCATCGCCTCACTTAACGAAGCTCCATCCTCCACACGCCTTTTTACTTTTTCCATTGTTTCTTTTAAAAACCTGCACACGGCCTGCTCCGCCACAAGATCCATGCACTGGATCAACGGAACGCCGGATTTAAGAAGCGTGGCAAGCCTCAAGGTGAATGATATTCTCTCGTCCGTAGAAACAGATGGTGAAAAAATGGAGAGGCCAACAAGTTTTTCCCGCAGACCTCCGAACAAACTTTTATTTATCCTGAACGGATAAAGCCCTCTTGAAACTAAAAGTCTTGCGACATTCTCCACAGATTCGCCATGGATAACTCCAGAACCTTTAACCCCGTTAATATCACAGGCTTGATATTTAAATTCAGGCATGTTTTTTAATCCTCAGGAGCAACCCGGTTTATCTCGTCAATGGTAGTAACGCCACGTTTGGCTTTCTCCATGCCGTCCTCCCGCATGGTAGCCATTCCCGTTTTGTCACACGCATGGCGCATCACCACCGAAGACGGGGAGCGGCTCATTATTAATTCCCTTATCGTGTCGTCCGGCGTGAGAAATTCGAAAAGTCCTATTCTTCCATGATATCCGCTACGTCTACAGTGGCGACATTCGGTAATGCCGTTGCCGCCATGGCACTTTTCACAAATACGGCGCACAAGACGCTGAGCCAGGGCTCCAACCAGTGTCGATGCTATTTTGTATGGCTCTACCTCAAGGTCCAACATCCTCGTAACGGCGGACGCGGCATTATCGGTATGCAGGGTGGTTAGAACAAGGTGCCCCGTCATGGCCGCCTGTGTGGCTATAGCGGCGGTTTCATGGTCTCTCACCTCGCCTACCATGATGACGTCAGGATCCTGTCTCAGGATGGATCGCAAACCCTTTGAGAAAGTAATACCCCCTTTAGGGTTTACTTGTGTTTGCCGAACATATTTAAGCCTGTACTCCACGGGGTCTTCTATAGTGACTACAACCTTTTCCCTGGCGCTTATCTCGGACAAGGCGGAATAAAGAGTTGTTGTTTTGCCGGAACCCGTGGGCCCTGTCACAATCAAAACGCCGGCCCTGCCGCGAACCGCTTTTTTAAGGTCACGCAATGTCGCCCCTGAAAGCCCAAGCTCACCCATGCCAAGCCGCGCATCGCCCCCGCTTAATATCCGCACAACCACGCTCTCCCCGTATATGGTGGGGAAAGTTGAAACCCGAAATTCCATCCTGCGTCCGGAAACAGGAAGTTCGAACCCGCCATCCTGAGGCACGCGGGATTCTGCGATATCAAGTTTCGCCATAATTTTTATCCGCGAGATAACGGCCTGCGCATAACGCCTTTGCGGAGCCTGAGCCAAAACCATCACTCCGTCAACCCGGTAACGCATCAAAAGCCCGTCTGACGTCGGCTCTATGTGTATGTCAGAAGCCCTCTCCTCCACACCACTAACGATTATAGACTCGACCAGCCTGGCGACAGGCGCGGAAGATTTATCGGCCTCATGCAAGATGACAACAGTGGCGAAATCTTTACCGGTTTTATCCGGAACCTCCTCGGAAACTAAAATCCCATAATAATGGTCAATGGCGTTTTGTATTCTTTTCTCCGTTGAGATGTGTGGCAAAATCCCAGAAGGGAAACGGGCCGACAATTCATCCATAACGAAAAGATCCAGAGGATCGGCCATAGCCACGATGACCGCCCCGCTTACGTCGTCCACCCCGACCGGACACAAGAAATGTTTTCGCGCAAAAGGTTCTGGCGCAAGGCGAAGAATCTCCATGGAAGGAGACGCGGATGAAAAATCCGCCACGGCTATGCCGAGCTGACATGAGAGGGTATCTACAACGGCGTCGTCCGTTACATATCCAAGAGAGGCAAGAACTCCACCTAGCCTTGCGCCGGTTCTGCCCTGCTCCGACAAAGCGTTGTCACGCTCCCATGAGGTTATCACTCCGTTCTTTATCAGGAAATCTCCAAGTCTCGTCTTCCCACGAACGTCCATGATTACCCCAAAAAAACAGGCAAAAGATATAATGGGCACAATATTTCTATTGACAATTTAGCAAAATATGATTATCAAAGTAAACACCTCTGGAAGAATTATTTTACCTTAGTGTAGCGAGGACAAGAGGAGAGACATGCCAGCCTTAGAGGAGAGACTAAGCGGTGCTTCCAAAACCGTCACGTGGCTTGCGCGCCATAGACACCACACCTGCCACTTGCCCAAGCTACAAAACGTTTTACAATGCTGTACAACGTATTATTTTTCACTGATGTTGGGGGGACGTTACAATGCCAGTAGGTCAAGTCAAATGGTTTAACAACGCAAAGGGGTTCGGTTTTATTCGCGAGGAAGGGAAAGAAGACGACGTATTTGTGCATTACACCGCTATTCAGGGAGACGGATACAAATCTCTTGAAGACGGGCAGGATGTGCAATTTGAGCTTGTGACAGGGCCAAAGGGCCTTCACGCAAAAAATGTAATGAAAGCTTGATTGTTGTCAGATTAAAAAAGAAAAAACCTCCGTTTCTCCCGTCACAAGCGGTAGAGGCGGAGGTTTTTTTTAGTCGGGCCTTAAACTTTTCATAAGCTCTGTAGACAACAAATCGTTGGAGAGCAAAAGTTCATAAACGCGGTGCAGGCCGGTAAGCCCTTTAAGCTCGAAAAACCCTAAAAACCTTATATTGTAAGAGCTATCGTTCTTCAAGGTGTTGTAAACGACCTCCGTGACAAGCACCCTGTTTTGTGACGGTATGTCACCGGGTTTAACCCCGTCTGGTGCGGTTATCATATCAGCTTCCCTAACGCCTTCGACCCTGAAAGCCATATTCACAGCGTTGCCGAGCCTGTCGCCCGTAGGATCAACCCTCGTTTCACCCATGTTTATGGCAAATCGGATGTTGAGCTTTTTATTTGCATCAACCTGGGCGTTTCGCTCTACAACCCTTTTCATCGTCTGAACGGCAAGAGAAGCGGCGGAGGCGACATTGTCCATCGTCACGAGAAATCCGTCACCTGTACTTTTTTTGTAGTTTTTTCCTATATCGTCGGTTATCGAATCTATAATCTTTCCCAAATCGCCAACCATGTTAAACACGGCATGATCGCCATACGCGCTTGCAGTGCCTGTAGATTCGCAAAGGTCAACAACCACGATAGCTTCCGTTAGCAAATCGCCGGCCTCCGCAGTAACCTTTTTGCCTCGCTCCTTTTTCATATCCGCCGCGATTTCATCGGAGCCCCACACGCGTCCTGTTTTGTCTCGAAGCACCTTTAAGGCAACCTCGCGTATTTGCGGATCATCATCCAAAGCGGCAGGTTTTATCGCATCTACCAGCCCATCCACTTCGAGCCTTGTAAGGGCGGTAAGAGCCGCAAGCCTCACCTGCTTCTGCGCATCCTTTAAAAAGCCTGCAAGCGGCTTTAATACGGCGTCTGTCCCTATGGCTCCCAAAGCTCCGGGGATGG
>JAJRTC010000104.1 GCA_024278445.1 Nitrospirota bacterium | reverse complement strand
GATGGCAACAAGGTCCGCCCCCAGCCCTATGGCCATGGCGACCTCGTCCGGCATATGAAGCTTGCCGGCGGCGATAATCTTTATCCTATCACGAACACCCGCTTTGCAAAGAGCGTTCTCGGCCATGACTATCGCGGAATTTATAGGAACTCCCAGGCTATCGGCAATTTCCTTGAATGTGGCTCCCGTCCCTCCCTCGCTACCGTCGATGGTGATAAAGTCTGGCCCGCGCCCACGTTTCTGAAATTCTTCACAAAACTCGTCCAGGCTGTCAACGTCTCCCATCACGATTTTTACACCAACAGGCAAACCGGTTTCGTCCTGGATCCTTCCAACAAAATCAAACAGATCTATAACGTTGCTTATCATGTTAAACCTGTTGGGGCTGTCTATGTTCTTCCACGGCTCCACACCACGAATGGCGGCGATCTCCGGAGTTACCTTGACCCCTTCCACATGCCCGCCGCGTATTTTCGCCCCCTGCCCAAGCTTTAGCTCGAAAGCTTTTATTTCAGGCATTGCGGCCTTGCGCCTTAACTCGTCCCAGTCAAAATCGCCATTTTTGTCCCGTACGCCAAAAAGCCCCGGCCCTATCTGAAAAACGATGTCGCACCCGCCGGATAGATGGTATGGGCTAACGCTTCCTTCGCCGGTATTCATCCATGACGCACCCGCCATGCCAATTCCTTTACTCAACGCGGTTATAGCGTTCGGCCCCAAAGCGCCATAGCTCATCCCGCTCATTCCAACAAGCCCTTTAAGCCTCCACGGGTGTTCTCTATCCTTGCCGACTACGATGATATGGTCTTCCGTCAGGTGCCATGGCCGCACGTCTACATCTTCAGTAATTTCATCTCTAAAGAAAAGACCGTCGTTGGTTACAACATATTTCTTGGTCTGTATGGTTATGGAGTTATCTACCTCAAGTTCCTCGTTCAGCAGGGGGAACATGCTGTTTTTAAGGTAAATCCCGGGTGCGGTAAAATCGCGTTTGCTACCAAAACTGACAAGGGTCTTAAGATATTTTGTCGCTTTGACTATGGCGACGAATTTCACACGGCTTATAGGCTTGCCCGCGTTGTCGTCATCAGTGATATAGAAACGAAACTCCGGGCCGACTTTTTCTATCATGTAACGCAAAATTCCGGCAAACCAGTATTGCCCGCGCAAAAGCGAGTGTTGCGTTTGCCCCCTGTTACGGAAGTAAAGCCAGGCAACAAAAACAGGTGGGGTACAAAACATTACGAGAACGACAAAAATAAGAAATTTCACTTCCATGCCCTCGTAGTGCATAAGATTCCTTTCAATATTTCACTTGTCTAAATTTGTTTTAGCCGCAGAGGGCATCTCCCCCTGTCAAAACCTTGCGGCAAAACGCGGGCCAAGTATCAAACTAAAGTTTCCTGCCGGCTAACTTGGGCCGACCTTTCCCGAAAACATCGCCAATACCCTCAAGAGTTACCCTGAGAAGAAAACCTGTTTCATTCTCCGTAGTGGATACGCCTGCGCTATCGACCGCGCCAATTTTTCGCTCAAACCAGTCTACCCCGAGGCTAAAACAGTCATCTCGATATCTTGTTCTCAACACATGGCTGAACACTTCAGACTTGGCCTCGTCATAAATAATCGAGTAATCCATAGACATCCGGCCAGCAGGATTAACCTCAAAATAGGCCGTATCCCAAATTGAATCTTTAACACTTCGTCCCTGAAACTTTCTGCGACGATCCAGCGCAAAATGGAAAATATCCTCGTAGCGATAGCCTATTTCATATTTTTCATAATCCTGAATATCTTCATAAATATCATACGATGTTTCGTAGTTTATCATAAGCCACGGGAACGGTTTTGTATCAAGGTCAAACAGGATAGAAGAAAAAGGCCGTTTTTCCGTCTCGGGGTTTTCAGTCCGTGTGGCCTCTCTTATGTTGTATGACTGGGCGATCCGGAACCTCACTACTTCAAGCGTTCTGGCCGTTTGCGGCCCTAAAACTTCCTTTACCAAAAACTGGTTCAGAATTTGGTATGAAATAACGTTCTTCGGAGCCCCGGCGTCTACGCCGTCAATTATCCTTACCTTTTTGCGGTCGTCCCCATCAACCTCATATCCAGGTACGTAAGACCAGTTAACCGAAGGGGTTATAAGATGCTTAGCTTTTGGCCGCGCGGTTGAATCCATTTCAAAAATACGGGAGAACCTGGGGCCTGTAAGCGCCAAACCGGCTGTGTAATATTCACGGGTAAAGCTTTCGCCCAGCTCATCTCCGTTTTCATCAATACCGTTGGAATACATCGTATACCGCATCCCAAACGAAGGAGTGAGGCTCAACCACGGCGCCACGGTGTATGGAAGCGAGAAAACCGGGTAAAGATCAAGCCGGTTTACGTCAAATTGCGTGGAACTGCCGCTCGCATCGCTTGTCAGCTCATATGCCGTAAAACTGGATGTAATGGAACCGTATGCAAGAGAGTCGAAAAGCTGCTCCTGCTGGTTTGTGAAGGTTATGGACGGAATTTTTCGAACCGTATCTTCACTCCCCGGCAAGGTCGTTTTTTGCTCCCTTACGATTGCGTAAAGGTTCCTTGTGGCCCATGTGCGGGTTAGCGTGGCATAGCTGTCTGTGTAGCGTCTGGTACGATCGTTAACGCCCTTGTCATATTCCCTGCTATAGTTCTCCTCGCTCTCCATATCCACATGCACAACCCCGTTCACCTTCCATGGGAGTTTTTGTCTGTGGTTATATTTTAACTTCCACAAATCCCTGTTATTCTCGGCCTGGGTTTCTTGCAGGTAATTAATATTCAGGTTGCCATAAGTCCCCGCGCCAAGGATGTAGCGATATTCACCCGCATACCTGTTACCTCGCTCCCCCAGATATTCGTAGGTCATGGTGGCGTCCATATTGTCCGCGATAGCAAGGAAGAGAGCCTGTTCTATGGTCGCTCCGTTTTTGCTTGAATAGCCTATGCCGGGAATAAGAAGCCCCGTGCTTCTTTTTGATTTGGCCGGGGCGATAAAATAAGGGAGATAAAATATCGGGACGTCGCCTGCGCGAAAAACCATATTTTTCATAAAAGCGTACCCCTCAAGGGTAACGTCTGTCTCTTCAGCCTCCATGCGCCAATGAGGGTCTACCTCATTACACGTCGTCACGGCCCCCTCTGTTACAATGTAATTGTCTTCGTTTTTACGCTCCACTATATCGCCAGAGAAGTAGTAATTTTCCCCAAAATATCCGCTGGCGTTATACATCGTCCCCTGGCCGGTGTTGTAATCGAACTTGACCCTGTCAGAAGCGATATTAGCGTTTTCGTCATGGTATGTAACGTCACCCACCACCTCGCCCAATCCGGTTTCCATGCTGTATTTGGCAAAATCACCGGTGATGGTTTTATCGTCCTGCGTTATAATTACAGAGCCTTTGGCCTCTACCTGTTTATTTTCGGCATTACGGGTGATGTTATCTGCGTCGATACGCACTTCACCCTGCTCTGAATGAGCGACCAGAATTACAAAAAAAATCTGGAGTTGGAACGCAACAATTGAAAGCAGTATGTTTCTACGGTGAGTTTTGGTAAGTTGCGCCCGCACTTGTTTTCAATCTTGCTAAAGAATTAGAATTTGAGCCCATTCAGGCCATGTTCGACGCATTGTATAAGCGGGCATATACTAAGTCAATGACTACGACTCTGACTTGTTTGCCTGACATCGAACTTTTAGTAAAAAGTGGCTTTTGTGAGTGAAACATACTAACTACAGTTGGCGGCCCTGTTTGCCTGACATCGAACTTTAAAGTATCATTCTGACAAGTTAAACGGGAAAAAGCATGGATACACAAGAGCGCGAAAAAACCGAAACGCAGGCCATAGACTTTGAAAAAAGAGGTGGCCTTGTTCCGGTGGTGGCACAAGACGCGAAAAGCGGACGTATCCTGATGCTGGCATACGCAAACAAAGAGGCGCTCGATAAAACTATAAAACTTGGAATGGCCACGTTCTGGTCTACCTCGCGAAACGAGATATGGACGAAAGGGGCAACCAGCGGCGACTACTTAAAAATCGTGGATATTTTAACCGACTGCGACCAGGACGCCCTCATATACGTTGTCGAGCCTGAAGGAGCCGGAGCCTGCCACACGCATGACCCCAAAAGTGGAGTGGCAAGAGAGAGCTGTTTTTACAGAAAAGTTGATTTAAAAACCGGAAAACTTGAGTTTCTTCCGCGTTAGTGGTAAATAAAATCCACCCTGCGCTAAAAAGGGGCCATATTTTGCGATTACAAACGTCAACGTTATACAGGTGATAAAAAGAGTGAGTAAACTAATAATCGTACGCTTCGCTCTCATAACCGTAACACTTCTTGTGGGGCTACTTACCGCTCCCGAAGCGCTACAACGACACAAGGAACTCCCCTTGATCTGGGGTAAGGTGTTCAATGTTTACGATGGTGACACCGTAGCCATAAAAGACAGTAACGGCAGAGAGGTGAGAGTTCAGCTAGCCTATATAGACGCACCGGACATGGACAGCAAAACAGGAGACAAACAACCTCTCCACGCTGAATCGATGAAATCGCTGGCTAAAATGATTAAAGGCAAAGAGGTGATAATCGAATCCACCGGAAAAGATAAATTTAACAGGGTGGAAGGTATAATCTATATAGACCGCTTAAACATAAATCTGGAAATGATCCGCAGGGGAATGGCAGAAATTTACTATCCTGTGCGGGTGAGGCCGAAGTCATACATAAAAAAATATGTAGACCAGTTCCTGAAAGTGGAAAAATATGCAAAGAAATCGGGACATGGAGTGTGGAGCCTGCCAGACTACACCTCGCCATATAAATTCCGCAGAAGACACAGGTAAGCACAACCCACGCAACCCATTCAAATCAAAAGAAATACAACTAAAACAATAAGAAATGTTGGACTTGCCTTAATTCTGAGTAAAATGGTACCCTTTAATGAACAGCAGATGCTTGGGATTTGTTCTTTTAACGGAGGTTTATAAATAGATGATAGGCATTTCCGCCCTCTATTGCGACACAGAAAACGAAGGCGACGCAATACGATATGGTAAACAGTCCCACGGCATGAAGCAGCGCCCACACGCGCACACCGTGCCGAAGTCGGCCAGGGAACGTCGCCCTGTAACCGCATGGAATATAACACGCACATGTAACTTAAAATGTATTCACTGCTACACCGATTCTGAAGAAAAAGCATATCAGGGTGAGTTGACTACCGAAGAAGGAAAACAACTTATTACCGACTTAAAAGAGTTCGGCATCCCTGCGCTACTTTTCTCAGGTGGCGAACCTTTGGTTAGAAAAGATATCTGGGAACTTGCCGAACACGCCAGCAAACTTGGCATGCGATGCACCCTTTCTACCAACGGAACGCAGATAGACGAGGCCGTGGCCAGGAAAATCAAAGACTTAGGGTTTACATATGTCGGCATCAGCCTGGATGGCATTGGTGAGATAAACGACCATTTCCGTGGCAAGGAAGGCGCTTTTAAACGGGCGGTAAAAGGCTTTAAAAACTGCGTGGCCGTAGGCCAGCGCGTTGGTTTGAGGCTGACCCTTACACGACATAACTACGAAAACCTGCATCAGATTTTCGATTTTATCGAAGCGGAAGAAATTCAGCGGGCCTGTTTTTATCACCTCGTCTATTCCGGGCGGGGCGAAGGCCTAGCCGATGAAGACCTGACGCATGAGGAAACGCGTAACGCCATGAACATCATCCTGGATCGTACGCAAGATTTCCACAAGCGCGGCCTGCATAAAGACATATTGACCGTGGATAATCATGTTGACGGCCCTTACATGTACCTAAAACTTCTGGAGCAGGGGCGTGACGAAAAGGCGCGGGAAGTGAAAAAGATGCTCGAATGGAACGGTGGCGGAAGATATTCTTCCGGTGTTTCGTTTGGAGATATCGACTTCCATGGCAATGTCCACGCAGACCAGTTCTGGATGCACCATTCTCTAGGAAACGTTCGGGATCGCAAATTCGGCGACATATGGCTCGACGAATCCGATCCGGTTATGAAAATACTCAAAAACAGGCTGGATTATCTAAAGGGCAAATGCACAAAATGCAAGTTCCTTAACATGTGTGGCGGTGCCTTGCGTGTTCGGGCGGACCTTGTATTTAACGACCCGTGCGCCCCTGATCCTGCATGTTACCTGACAGACGAGGAATGCGGGATAACACCGGCAATGAGGGCTGAGCTTAAAGCCAAAGGTGAAGACTTCCCGGTTCCCGAACATCTTTTGACCAAATCGACCACGGCTTGAATTAACGCCGTATTGGAGTATAAACCCATGCACAACGATAACGCCCGCAAGGGTGGACATCCGGGAGGACACCCCGGAGGGCATCCTGGCACCATCAAGGATGTCTACAAGGACATTAAAGACAAAGACTCAACGGGTGAGAAGGCCCAAGGGTTCATGCAGAACAAGCAAAACCAGCTACGTCTTCTTTTCTGGGAGACAACGGCTGGCTGTAACCTTGAGTGCATACATTGCAGAAGGCTCGACATCTCCAAAAAATTAATGGAGAGCGACCTTAACACAGAGGAATCCAAAAGATTAATCGACAACATCGCAGAAACCGCCAAGTGCATTCTGGTACTGTCAGGCGGGGAGCCGCTTTTCAGGCCCGATATCTTTGAGCTGGCAGAATATGCAGATTCAAAAGGGCTAACGGTTGCCCTTGCCACAAACGGCACAATGGTGACAGCTGAGGTGGCCAAAAAAATAGTAGACGCAAAGGTTCAGCGCGTCGCCATATCACTGGACGGTGGCAGTCCTGAGACCCATGACGAGTTCCGAAAACTAAAAGGCTCATATAACAGAGCGGTCGAAGGAATGAAACATCTGCAGGCACTCGGCATGAGTACGCAGATAAACTGCACCATCGCAAAACATAACGTCCATGAAGTCGAAAAGATTTACGAAAACGCCGTAAATATGGGCGTAGACGCACTGCATATCTTCATGCTGGTGCCTGTTGGGTGCGGCGTGCAGATAGAAAAAGACCAGACGCTTGACGCCGTGACATATGAAAAGGTACTCAACTGGTTCTATGACATATCAAAAGAAGGAAAAATCCAGACCAAAGCAACCTGCGCCCCGCACTATTTTAGAATCATGCGGCAAAGAGCGGCGGCGGAAGGAGTGGAAGTCACCCCGAAAACCCACGGCATGGCGGCTATGACCAAAGGTTGCCTCGCAGGCTCCAGCATCTGCTTCGTCTCACACAAGGGCGAGGTTTTCCCATGCGGCTACCTGCCGGTCGAAGCCGGTAACATCCGCAAAACTCCGTTTAAGGAGATATGGGAAAACTCCCAGGTTTTCGAAACGCTCCGCGACCCGGAACAACTCGGCGGCAAGTGCGGCGCGTGCGAATATAAAACCGTTTGCGAAGGATGCAGGGCGCGGGCCTACTACTACACGGATGGCGATTATATGGCAGAGGAGCCATATTGCATCTACGAACCGCCTGAATACCAGATACAACAGGCAAAAGAAGAAATGAAACTGGAAGAATGACTTTACAGGCTTGACACAGCCAACTGATCGATTATATTAGGTGTTCCGCAAAGCGGGTGTAACTCAGTGGTAGAGTGCAACCTTGCCAAGGTTGAAGTCGTGGGTTCGAATCCCATCACCCGCTCCATTTCCAAAGGGGCCACATTTTGGGGCGCTGGGGGAGGGGCGTGGGCACGTGTTCTGGTGGGCGCTGGCGCGTGTTTTTTGGGGAATGGCCATGGCGCTTCCTTTAAATTGGCGCCAGAGGCTATGACGTTCCCTTTAAGCTTACCCTCCTTTTAAGTACGCCGACACACACCCTGATTAGTCCCTTTTCCGCACTCAGCCAACCCGCTAACGGTATACTATATAAACTCGATCACAGCTTTTTATTTTCAGGAGCGCATGGAAAACAACATCACTCTCCTTTCAGGTTTTTTGCTACTTGGCATAACTGCGGGAGCCGTTATCACGGCGATATACTTTGCGCGCCAAAAAAACAGCGGTTCAGGCACCCATTTTGCGATCATTGAAAAAGCGCAGGAAAAATCTGAACGCGCGTTAAGAGAAGAATTGGCACTGGTTCGCAGGGCCATGGACGAGCAGGCCAAAAATGGCCGCGACGAGAGCCGCGACACGATGAAAAAGTTTGGCGACTCGCTCCTCTCCCGCATGGCGGAAATTGCCAGCATGCAAACAACCCAACTGTCTCGCCTCACGGAATCGAACGAAGCAAAGCTCGAAAAGATGCGGGAAACCGTGGAAGCCCGCCTGAAATCGATACAGGACGACAACAACCAAAAACTTGAAAAAATGCGCGCCACAGTAGACGAAAAGCTGAACGACACCCTTGAAAAAAGGCTTGGAAGCTCGTTTAAACAGGTTCGCGACCAACTCGACCAACTCCACAAGGGACTAGGCGAAATGCAAAGCCTGGCGTCTGGCGTGGACGACCTTAAACGAACATTATCAAACGTAAAATCGCGCGGAGTGTGGGGCGAAGTCTCGTTAGGCGCGTTACTTGAGCAGACATTGTCGGATCACCAATACGCAAAAAACGTGGCCACAACCATAGGCAGTGCGGAGCGGGTGGAGTTTGCCATAAAACTGCCGGGCGGCGGGGCAGACGACAGTGAAGCCGTGTGGCTCCCTATAGACGCCAAATTTCCGTTAGAAGATTACCAGCGCCTCATGGACGCCCAGGAGAAAGCAGACAAAAACGCCACGGAAACCGCCGGGAAGGCCCTTGAGGCAAGGGTCAAGGCCGAGGCAAAAAAGATACAGCAAAAATATATCAACCCTCCCCGCACTACAGACTTTGCCGTAATGTATCTCCCAACGGAAGGGTTATATGCCGAAGTCTTGAAAAGGCCGGGAGTGTGGGACACCATACAACGTGAGCACAGGGTATCCATAGCCGGCCCCACAACGCTTACAGCGTTCCTGAACAGCCTGCGGATGGGCTTCAGGTCTCTTGCCGTTCAAAAACACGCAAGCGACGTGTGGCGCATTCTGGATTCCGTAAAGGCCGAGTTCGGGAAGTTCGGCGAAGCGGTGGCAAGAACACGGCAAAAGCTTGACGAGGCAAGTTCCTCAATCGACAAGGTAGAAACCAGAACGCGCGTTTTGACGAAAAAGCTTAATAGCGCACAAGAGCTGGGCGGCACTGAGAGCAAAAATTAGCTTACCTCAGGTGATCTTCCGGGTATGCCCCGACCTTGTGTATCGAAAGGTCAGAACCCCGAAACTCGTCTTCCTCGCTAAGCCTGAGGCCAACAAATTTATCCATCACGGAATAGACGATAAAACCTGCGGTAAGGGCAACTCCCACGCCCACTAAGGTTCCGATTAACTGCGATACGAAGGAGACATCACCCATGCCGCCAAAAGATTTAAGCCCAAAGATACCGCACGCGATTCCACCCCAGGCACCGCACAACCCGTGCAGGGGCCACACGCCAAGCACATCGTCTATTTTCAGTTTTTCCTGTTCCCAGGCAAAACCTTTAATGAAAATATATCCGGCCACACCGCCAACAAAAAGAGCGCCTAGCGGATGAAACTGGTCAGACCCCGCGCAAACCGCCACAAGGCCAGCCAACGCGCCGTTATGCACAAAGCCTGGGTCAAGCTTTGAAGTAACAAGCGAGACCAGAATCCCGCCCACCATCGCCATAAGCGAGTTTATCGCCACGAGCCCTGTAACACCTGTCACCTCTTGCGCGCTCATAACATTAAAACCGAACCACCCAACGCACAACATCCAGCTACCAAGCGCCAACATGGGAATGTTGCTTACGGGCAGAGGGTGCGATTTGCCATTCACCCAGCGGCCACGGCGCGGCCCAAGCTTTATAATTCCGGCCAGGGCAAGCCATCCGCCCATTGCGTGAACGACAACCGAACCCGCATAGTCATGAAAAGGAAGCCCACCTATTGTGGCGAGCCATGAGCCGTCTTGCCCTAAAGCAGTAAACTGGCCCCACACCATTCCTTCAAAAAATGGATAGACAAGCCCAACAAAAATAGCCCCGCATACGACCTGCGGCCAAAAGCGGGCGCGTTCGGCTATGCCGCCTGATATTATCGCAGGTATGGCGGCGGCGAACGTTAGCAAAAAGAAAAACCTCACAAGGTTGAACCCGCTGTTACTGCCGACCAGCGTTTCCGCCGACGCAAAGAGCGTCATGCCATATGCCAGCGGAAAGCCTATAACAAAATAGACCAATGTGGAGACGCCAAAATCGGAAAGTATTTTAACCAGCGCGTTAACCTGGTTTTTACGCCGGACGGTGCCGACTTCCAAAAAAGCGAACCCGCCATGCATGGCAAAAACCATGACGGCACCCAGCATTAGAAAAAAAACGTCTGAACTGGCCTTTAACTCCGCAATCTCCATCAGTCCCCGCCCTTAAAATTTTCAACCTGAAATGATTATCGGCAAACAACCAATAGTCAACCTGCGTCAGTTAGCGCCAAAATCTAAAATGCCGCCCAATTAAACCAAACGTTTTAAATCTTTTTATCAAGGTTAACTATGATATTTATCTCCCCGTCAACGTCCGCTTTTTTTCGCAAGTTGGCAAGAAACTCAGAGTAAACTCTCGATTTTTTCTTCTCAATCAAGGTTTTCTTAAACTCTGAAATCTCTTTTTCAACCTTCGCAGTATCCAAAGGAGGCCGTGCCAAAACTTTAAGCACAACATGCCCGGCCCCCGTAGGGGACGCTATCGCTTCACCAACGGAGAGAGCGAACGCCTCTTCGCGCATTCCCCTGTTCCTTGCAGATTCTCCCGCCTTTTTACGTTCGGCGCGAGAGAAAGGTTTTGTGGTTTTCATAGTAAGCCCATTGGCTTCAGCCAGTGTTTTCAAATCACCGCCTTCTTTAACCGCCTTTTCAATTTTGAGGGCGACTTCATCCGCCTTTTTAAAGGCAAGAGTGCTTTTATAAGCCTCCAAAGCTTTTTCTTTCACTTCTGCGTAGGCAGGAACTCTGGGTTCATGTATCGCCTCGACCACAAGAAACAGGGACGCATCCATAAGATCCATAATTTCAGAAACACCCTTGGCAGGAAGTTTGAACACAAAATTATCAATAAGATCAGCAGGATATTCGAAAGATATAACGGGTATTCCCTTTATCGCAAAATAATCTTTTACCTCAACGCCGGCAAACGAGGTCACAACAGAATCAAGGTCACTACCGGCCACAAGCCTATCCCTGACATGTTCTAACGTCTTACGCCCCTCCACGCTTGCCTTGTTCCTCGCCACCATTTCTTTTACCTGTGATTTAACCTCGGCAAGTTCAGGTATTCTCGACTGCTCGTGCGAGATCGCCTCTACCACATGCAAGCCGAACTCAGTCTGAAACGGGGAGGAAATTTTGCCTGGTTCAAGCCCGAAAACGATTTTGTCAAACTCTGCAACCATTACACCCCGCTGAAAGGTGCCAACGTCACCACCACTCATAGCGGCCGGCCCCTCGGACATTTCTTTTGCCACATCGGCAAAGTCATCGCCAACTATGGCAATGCGGCCATAGGCCTTTTCAATTTTAGCCGTAGCGGCTTTTATCTCTTCATCAGAAGCCGTAGGTGAGACTTTAACGAGAATCTGCCTTGCATGAACTTTTTCAGGCACCGCAAACTGTTCGCTGTTATCACTATAGTAGCGCTCAATCTCCTCGTCTGTCGGCTCAACTTTTTCGGCAAGCGAAGAAAAGTTGATAACCACCAATTTAAAATCACGTTTTTCCGGCTCCTCAAAGGTCTGCTTTTTATCTTCAAACCAGGCCTTTGCTTTTTCTTCATCAACACCGATTTTTGATTTCATCGTTTCCTTGTTTACATCAACATATTCAACAACAACCTGTTGATGCTCATAGGCATATTGGTTCATGGCCTCAATATTTGAAACGTAGACATCACTATTGATGAGCATTTTGAACTTCCCGACCAGAATATCGGCACGAACGCTATTCTCAAAACCTTTTGGTGTCATGCCGTTTCTTTTCAGTACCTCGATATATCGCCTTCCATCAAAAGCCCCGGCCGTGTGGAACTCATTCATACTACGAACCGCATCGGAAAGCTCACCATCTGTAACGGTAACCCCAGCGGTTTGTGCGGCTTTCGACTGCAGGATTACGTCTATAAGCGAGTTCATGGCAACGGCAGACGCATTAAGCGACTTGAGCATAGAGGGATCGAGCCCCTCAAACTGTTTGCGGAACATGCTTTCAACCTGCCGGGTTCGCTCACTTAACCGGCGCTTGCTGATACTCTCGCCTTTAACAACGGCGGCGGCGTCCTCTGGCGTGGATGTGCCTTTCCCCCAAACGGCAAAGGCCGTGCCAACAAACGTCAACGCGACAAACCAGATCAGCAATCTGCTAACCCAGGTTTTGGCACCTTCCCGAAACACATCCAGCATGAACTAGTCCTCCAAATTACATTTTTAAAGAAGAGAGAGTTTATCACCAATAACGAGAATACTCCAAATGAGTTTAGCGGGCACTTGGCGTGGTTTTACAGAACTGCAATGAAATTAAGCCACGTTCCTTATGGAAGTGGCGGATATTGAATTCCGAGGGATAAAAGTTGATCGGTAGCCTGCATAGCCTCGTCGGACGTGGCATAGTTATCAATCAGTTTTTTAAATCTATCCACGGAACCTTCATTATCACCTTGATCCAGCAAGGTTCTGGCGCTTTTCAAGAGGGCCAACGGGGTTTTGTTGCTTGCCGGATATTTCTCAGCCATTCTATCCATGGCTTTTGCGGCACTCGGCAGGTCTCCTTTACCGTAATACGATTCACCAACCCAATATGCGGCGTTGTCTGCCAGGCTGGTAGACGGATATCGTTCGACATATTCCCCAAAGCCTTTAATGGCCTTGTTAAAGTCGCCTCGAAGATAAGCATTATATGATTTTTGATAAAGCTCGTCTGGCGGAAGATCCGGCGAAAACGCAGGTTTTTCCTTAACAGGCTCTGCCCGTAAAATCACGGCCTTTTCCTCAGGCGGTGCAGTGCCAGCGAGAGGAGCCACGGCAGATTGGCCGACAAGCTCCCTTGTGCCGATAGAAAGCGCCACCAGCTCTTTTTCAAGCCTGTCAAGCCGCAGGTTCATTTTTGCAGAGCGCTCCAGTGACTCGGCCCTGTATGAACGTGTCATTTCATTAAACGACTGCTCAAGGCTTTGCATCTGATCGGTAAGCATCTGTGCGCGTGCGTTAAACTCCTCCATCTGCCCGGTCATGGTCATTATGGACGTCTGGGGTTGCTCCATATTGGCGATAAGGTCGGCCTGCAGTCTCATCTGGTTGCTTATAGCGGTAACGTTTTCCTCTATGCTGGTTATCTGGATTTGCATCAGGGCCAGGTCTTTTCTGGATTCTGCGGTTTCACAACCGACAATAAAAGGTGCCAGAGCAACAAAAACAACGGCAGAAGCCAAGGCAGATGGGATTTTTGAGAAAAAATTATGTTTCATCAGCGGAAGTGCGGCGTTAAAAGCATATGACAGCCAACGCCGGACGATAATGTAAATGAATCCGGCGCCGGAGCCGTAAAACTTACAGCCCCGACGATAGACGTTATTTCAGACAAACCTTACTGCGTCACCAGGAAATGAGCGCGTCTGTTCTTGCTCCAGGCCGATTCATCGTGGCCAGGATCAACAGGCAGTTCTTCGCCATAACTTATGGTGAAAAGACGCTCAGGTGAGATGCCAAGAGACACAAGATAATTTTTAACGGAATTGGCCCTTCGCTCACCCAGCGCAAGGTTATATTCTTCGGTGCCGCGCTCGTCGCAATGGCCCTCGATCTGAACTTTTGCGCCGCCATTTGCTTTTATCCAATTTGCATTTTGTTGTAGCACATCGCGTGCATCGGGCCTTAATTCAGACTTGTCAAAATCAAAATACGCATCCTGCAGTTGAGCTTCATCCGTGTAGCCCGGATCACGAGCGCCCATCTGCT
>JAJRTC010000103.1 GCA_024278445.1 Nitrospirota bacterium | reverse complement strand
TAATTTCAGAGGTCATGGAATCTTTCTTTTTGGCCAACTCAACGTTGCTCGCAAGCATGGATTCCATCGAGGCCACGGTTTCTTCTCGTTTTAAAGAAAAACCTTCGACAGAATTCTTAAGCCTTTTAATGCGCCCTTCAAGATCGGCCTTGCCGCTTTCCAACCGTGCAAGATCAAGCCCCAGGTTATCCATCTTTCCGCGCAGGCTCGCTAAAGAAACCTCTTTCTCACGTGCGTTAGAGGATATTTCGTCCAGGTCGATTTTTCGTTTTTCTACCTCGGCCCGCAAAGCCAAGTTGGCTGAGTCCAGTTCCTCCTTACGGGAGGATAATCGTAAAAGCTCTTCGGCGATGGTGGTTTCCTCTTGCGCTATTCTGCTTTTTTCATCCTCCACCCGTTTCTGCTCGGCATTTAAGGATTCCTTCACCCTGCTCCCTTTGGCAAGGTCTGCCTCCTCCTTTTGAACTTCCTTTCGAAACTCAAACGCCTGAAACTCGAATTTCTTCATCGTCTCATTGGAAGCGTCAAGCCGTTCCCTCGCCACCATGGCAGATTCTTCCAGCCTCTTTTTTTCATCCAGCGTTTTGATTTTCTCAGCTTCCAGAGTCTCAAGTTCCGGCAAAAGCTCGTCTATCAGCCTTTTGCGCGACACGATGCCGGAACCCGCACTGGCAATAGCGGCTCCGCCGGTTATCACGCCTGCCTGGTCTATCATGTCGCCATCTCTGGTAACAACGGTGATGGAGCCGGGTTTCGCTCCCCATATGTCAAGGGCGCCTTTAAGATCAGTCGCTATGAATGCGTTATCCAAAAGAGCTTTAACACCAGCCGGAACGTCGCCTGCAAAATCTACCAGATCGGAAACACGGCCAACGAGCGACGAGATATCGCCTATATCCTCGGCAGACACTCTTTGAGGAGTAACATCCGACGAAACAAAACCGCATCGGCCAAGTTTTTCGTTTTTCAAAAGCTCAATGGCTTTAATGGTTGAGGTGGCGTTCTCCGTTATAACGGTCTCGATAAGCCCGCCTAAAAGGGCGGCAACGGCAAACTCAAGCTCTTCGGGGACACGAAGCTGGTCGGCCAGCAGGCCGCGTACAGACGTAAACGCCTCGTCCCCATCTTCTCGCCTTTTCATTACGTTTTTGGCGCCTTCGCCGAACCCTTCAAGGTTTTTGTCGAGTTCCTGTAAAGATTCGAGCCTCGACGATTTCCTGGCGATGGAGTCTTCAATTCCGCGCAGGCTTTCGGCAACGGTTTTTATCTCGGCCACGATTCGCTCAAGCCCTGTGCCGATCTCGCCGTTTTGCAATCGTTCCTTATCAGTTACCCGCTCAAGCTCCTCAAGTGAACTTTTAAGGTTTACAACTGTTTGTTCATGTGTCCGCAGAGCCTCGTCCGTTTCAGCCTCCCGCTCGGCAAGGCTCGCAAATTTTGCGCCAGACATCTCAAGGCGCGTTTTTAAGGAGGCCTGGGTGTTCCTCATGGCTCCCATCTGCTCCATCACCTTCATGGATGCTCTCGTACCGTCTTCAAACGCCCTCTCGCGTGAGACAAGCTCCGCCTTTAAACCGTCAAAGGAGCGATGAATTTCACCTAAGCTTTCTGTGGCTTTTGTTATTTCAACGTTTAAAGACTCGCGTTCTGCCGCCCTTTCCGTAAGAACGGTTGAAGTTTTTTCTATGTCACCTTCAAGCTCGGCGATATCCTGTATGGAACTCTCGTTCGCCCTCTCCATTTCTTCTAACTGGCGCGACATGATGTTGCGTCCCTGGTCGTTCCGCTCCATGGTCGAGGATACGTTGTGCCTCTCCTCCTTAATCGCGCCTAGTTTCCGCTCTAATTCAATGATCCGTGCCGATAAGGTTTCCGCCTCGTTCCTTTTTGTAGAATATTCAGCCGTCAGGTTGGCCTCTTTTTCACGGAACAGACCAAGCTCAGATTCAGCCTTGTTCAACTCGACCATATAATCCTGATATTCCATGGAGTAGTAGTTAAGCCCACGGCTTTTAATTTCCGCTCTTAAGGCGCCATATTTTTCTGCTTTTTTGGCCTGACGTTTTAAGGAGTTCCGCTGGCGTTCAAGCTCGCCCAAAATATCCTGTACCCGCAAGAGGTTTTGTTGTGCAAGCTCCAGCTTGTTAATGGCGGCGTTCCTGCGGTTTTTATATTTCATCACGCCGGCCGCCTCTTCCACTATGAAGCGGCGTTCATAAGGCTTTGAATCTATAATTTTTGATATTTGCGCCTGTTCGATGATAGAGAAGGAACGGGAAGAGACGCCCGTATCTAAAAATATGTCTACTACGTCTTTTAGCCTGCATGGAGTTTTGTTTATGCAATACTCCGACTCGCCGGTTCTGAAAAGCTTGCGGGTAACGGTTATATCTTCATATTCCGAGTATGGGCTTGAGGTGATTACCCCGCCCTCGTTTGATATGGTGATCGAAACCTCGGCGAAACCTGTGGGTTTCCTGCCGCCGGAGCCATTAAATATAAAATCTTCCATCTTGGAGCCGCGCATGATCTTGGCCGACTGCTCGCCCAAAACCCACCTTATAGCATCGGCTATGTTGCTCTTGCCGCAACCGTTGGGGCCGACGACGGCCGTTATCCCCTGCTCAAACTCAAGCTTCGTAGGGTCGACGAAAGATTTAAAACCCCGCATCTCAAGGCTTTTAAAATACATACTTTTAGCCATCCTTCAAGTTTTTACAGAAAGTTACGCAAGCCTAGCATGGCAAAATGGCTCTGTAAACCAGAAATACACTATGTTGGGTTTTTGACGCTTAAAGCACCTACATATGGTATATGTGCTATGTAATTGAAATATTTCAACTTTAATATATTTCAGGCGAATAAGAAGCGTTTTGCAAGTGAAAAAATGGAAGTAGAATCGCAAAAAAAGGGTAGTTGAAGGTCGCTAACACGCAGGGGAACGGGTTAAGAACAGCTCATTAAATCTTAACTTTCCACACTTAAACCCCGTGGACAAATCCTAATCGCGACAAATTCACCTCGCGCTCTTCAGGGTCCAGAATCACCAAAGGTTTTCGTTTCCGTTTTGTTACAAGGCCAATTGGCGACGCGTCTATTTTTCCCTGCCTGATAAGCTCCATCACTTTCCTGAACTTTTCCTCCCGCACAGTAAACAAAAGCTCGTAATCCTCGCCACCCGTCAAAATTGTCTCCCACGTTTTTGTTTTGCCGGTTTCAAGTATGCCAAACGCGGCTTGAGACAACGGAAAGCGCATAAGGTCTATCTTTGCAGAAACGGCAGATGCGTCCATCATACGGGTAAGGTCGAGCGCCACACCGTCTGAGATATCTATCATTGCGGAAACAGCTCCGCTTTTGGCAAGCGCCATGCCCCACTCCACACGCGGCGAAGGAGCCTGGTGCCGCTTTATAAGCTTGCGCTCGTCAGTTGAATAATGTTTTTTCTTTTTTAGCGAAAGATTAAGCCCCAAAACGGCGTCACCCGGAGTTCCGGTAACAAAAACATGGTCGCCAGGTTTCGCGCCACTCCGCAAAACTTTCAATTTTGGTTTCACCTCACCCATAAGGGTAACAGTAAACGATAAATCGCGGCCAGCCATGGCGACGTTCCCCCCTGCCAACGCCACACCATGCTTTTTAAGCACTTTTTCAAAACCTGCAAGGTAGTTCGCAACCCATTTGCCATCGATTTTGTTCGTCAAGGTAAGAGACAGAAAACAAAATTTCGGTTTGGCACCCATCGCGGCGATATCAGACAAGTTTACGGCGGCGGATTTTTCGCCGATCAGGCGGGGGGGCGAAAGATCCCGACGAAAATGCACGCCTTCAACCAGGGTATCGGTTGTTACGACAATCTCATATCCCAAGGCAGGCGCGATAACGGCACAGTCATCCCCTATCCCCGTTATGAGCCCTTTTGCCGGCTTGGCAAACTTTTTTTCTATCCGGCGAACAATATCCAGCTCATTCAGTTTTCCCATAGCGACAGTCTATCACTTGTCTGTTTGACACAGGCAAACCAGCCGTTATACTTAACCACTATGAATACTGTTTCCAAAATTGAGTCTGCCCTGGTCCGCATTATGGGAACCGCCCTGGGATTTGGCGGTTGCACGGCCCTGATCGTGAATAACCCGAAGGGAGCCGTGTTTACAAATATTTACGGCATCCTTTTCTTCGCACTCTTTCTGACAATCGGAGCCTACTCGGCTTACTCTCTAGTCAAACCCGGCAAGGCAAACGAATCTCACTAGCCTGACCGTTATCGAGCTGATCGTTGTTGACAACATAGATTCCTTTTTATAACATCGGCGGTGGAAACATGTTGTGGGTAAACCTTTTAATCAAGAGAGCCTCTGGTAGTTACAGGTACTCCTTTAAAAGTTTTTTGATAAGGAAGACGGTGTAAATCCGTCGCGGACCCGCCGCTGTAACCGGGAACGAAAACCGCAAAAGGCCACTGTCTTTACAGGACGGGAAGGCGCGGTTAGTAGATTGATCCGGAAGCCAGAAGACTTGCCCATAAAAGATTAAGGTGCTTTAGCCCTCGTGGACTTGGGGTGTGGCCGCTTGCCGTGGATTTATATGAATCCCCGGGCCTTTATCAGGTCCGGGGTTTTTTTTTGCCTAAACAAGCAATAGAGGAGATTGTTCAATGAAAAAAGAGATAATCGCATACCGAAAAGTGTGCAAGGCAGACGGCACGGGCCTTTCTCATTACATCCTGATGAACAAGGAAACCAAAGCCAGGGAAAGCAAATAGATTTCTTATTTTTCGGGCGCTCCCTTTGCTTGAAGGGGGCGCTTTCCAATTGATTATTCGGAGTGGACAGTGACAAAAACAATCAGCCCAAACCATGCTTCTTCCTGCGGTGTTTTTCTAAATTCCGGTTCCGGCGCGTCCCTTACGCCTGTCGATATCGGGCATTCAGAATATATTGGGCTTGTAGACCCTGATTCCGCCTTCTGGTCTTTAGTTAGAAAAGAAAAGCTGGGAGACGCCTTAACCGACGGGAATCTCCTCAAAAACTACAATGAGAAGCGTGAATCGTTCCTTAAGGAAATGGATACGCTAAGATTCGGACTAAAGCCGTCTGCCGTATATTTCAACCCTACAGACCGATGCAACTTAAATTGCTCCTATTGCTATATCTCTGAGAATATCAGGCGCGGCGGAGAGCATATGTCGGAGGCAAAGCTCCTTGAAGCCCTGGGAAACTTAAAATCGTTCTTCAGCAAAACCATAGGCGATGAAACAAAGCCTCAGATCATCTTCCACGGCTCAGAGCCTCTGCTTAATAAAAGTGCGGTTTTTGCGGGTATCGAAAAATATAAAGACGACTTTCTTTTTGGCGTGCAGACAAACGGAACAAACCTCGATGACGAGGCTATAGAGTTTCTGACCTCAAACAATATAGGCATAGGTCTCTCGCTTGACTCTCACAGAAGCGAGGTCGCGGACAGTACGAGAAAAACGTGGTCAGGCGAAAGCGTTTTCCAGCATGTCATAGATACGCTTGAAAAGCTCAAGGGATATCCGAATTACAACGTGATATGCACCGCCACCGCGAACAACATGGCGGATCTTCCCGGAATAGTGGAATTTTTTCATTCTATGGAAATCCCCGCATGCATGTTAAACCCTGTCAGAATCACCATGCCGGGAGGTCGCGAGGTAAAACCGGATGACCATAAGCTTGCAAAATACTATCTTGAAGCGCTTGATAAATCTCACGAGCTTTATAAAAAAACAGGGCGCAAGCTTATCGTGGCCAATTTCGCCAATATCGTTTTGAGCATTATCGCGCCATTGGCGAGAAGGCTCATGTGCGATATCTCGCCTTGCGGCGGCGGACGCTGTTTCTTTGCCGTATCAGCCAAGGGAGATATGTACCCATGTAGTGAATTTATCAGCCTTGACGAGTACAAGGGTGGAAATATTTTTGAAGGCAATATACAAAACGCATTCGAAAGCGCTGCATTTCAAAAGGTCACAGGGCGAACGGTTGAAGATATTGACCCTTGCAACCGATGCGCCATAAGACACTACTGCGGCTCACCATGCCCGGCAGAAGCGGCGGAAGCACATGGAGACATAAACCTTCCGGGCGGTTTTTGTGAACTCTATGAAGAACAGGCTCGCTACGCATTTCGCATGATCGCCGATGGCAAGGAAAATGACTTCTTGTGGGATAACTGGGACGAGGGGACCTCTACCACGATAAACCTAACGTCCCTTTAGGGGGCCCTGAAGGGATAAATAAAAAGGCCCGCGAAAGTGAGGGGGGTGACTTTCACGGGCCGTATCTTACAAAGCTTTAAGCCACGCCAAAAAGGAGGGGGCGTATAACCTAATGCCTTGCGCTAAACAAACTAAAAACTAACTTGGTCAGTTAACCTTAGCGATCCTTGCTCATAGATATTGCAGTACACGTGCCAAAACTAAACACCTTAGTTTTCAACACCTTCAAATATCACGCAAATAAAAAAAGGACATAGCTGACCTAGCTATGGACATTTTTGTCTGAAACAGGGAAGTCGCCGATAATTGCGAAGAGATTCGACTCAATGTTACTTAAGTGCCAGTGCCGCTTTTCCCGCCTCGCTCCAGACAGTAAAAAGACTTATTTCAAGGAATAACCCGAAAATAGTAAACGCGACACCCAGAACCAGCATTTTTACAGGGCCGGAAAAGGTGACGGGACGGTGTTCCAAGTTCATATAAAAAAGCGAAGCGGCCCCCATGGCGACAAAAAGGTGAGCCACAAATTCAGCAACGTCCCACGGTAGAACGCTTACCAGGGCAGACTGGAACGACCCTGCGCTACCAACAAGAACGGCAGTGGAATTAACCGCCATCACACCTAAAAGAACGGCCAACGCACCACCGGAAATAAAAGAGAGAACGGTTGTAAAAACCAGCCCGGCAACGCTAAAGAAGAAGGCTTCCGGCAGGTTGCGCATGACAGAAAATTCAGGCCCGACGACCACATGATGCCTCACGTCATACAGCCATTCCGCCACGACCCCCTGCCCTGTAAAGCTTATAAAGGCAACGAGAGTAAACTGGACAACAACAGCCCATGCCACAAGCCGGAACGTGTCGCCATATTTTTCACCCCTCGCAAAATAGAAAAAAACCGGAAAAACAAAAGCGGAAAGAATGAATGGCGAAAAGGCCCCCGGCAGGAAATAGGAGATCAAAAGCCCCACCGGGATAGCGGCGAAGATATATGCCACGCAATAACGAATAGTTAATGAGAAATGTGGAAGGTTTTTCAATTTCTGGTTTTCTCCCATATCTTCACATGTTTGCTAAATACATGGTAAGCAGAAAGAGACGAGACAATAAACCCCGGGACGCGATCCAAAAAACCTCGTTTCAAAAAATACATTTTCAGAAACGCGCCCAAGGGACGAAAAAAGATGGAGAACCAGCCGCTTTTTCTCCCCTTCGCCACTCCCTCATCGGATGCGATATTTGTAAAATTCTGCAAAGTAGCGATATGATCCGAGATATTGTCAAAAGAGAGATGGTACATGTCCCCTTGCAGGTTTTTGCACTTTCCATCTATAAAAATTTTATCGTGCGGATTTTCGCCTCCCCACTTGCCCTTCTCCCGCCGGAACAAGCGAACCTTTCTCGCAGGATACCATCCGCTATGCCACACCCAGCGGTTTATATAATAAACAAGACGTGGAACGGCATATCCATCGGCGGTCGGGTTTTTGAGAAGTTCTTCTATCTCTTTTCTCAGTTCGACAGAGATCCGCTCGTCTGCGTCGAGGTTCAACACCCATTCGCCGGTCGTTTGTTCAAACGCGTAGGTTTTTTGCTCTATATACCCATGCCATTTGTGGTGCAAAACCTTCGCCCCCTTCTCCCGTGCGATCTCAACGGTACGGTCGGTCGAGCCTGAGTCGACCATGATTATTTCGTCGACAAAAAAAAGGCTGTCGATACAATCGCCAATTTTTTCTTCTTCGTTACAAGCGACGACTGCGGCGGAAAGCCTGGGAATAGTCATCAGGCCTGGTCTGAAAGCTTTTTAGCTTCGTCTATCAGCATTATGGGAATGCCATCCTTTATTTCGTAAAACAGCTCGCATGCCTTGCACACAAGGCCGCTCTCGTCATCCTTTAGTATCAAGTCACCTTTGCACTTAGGGCAAGCCAGAATATCCAACAGGCTTTTATCAACACTCATATTCCCCCTCCTTTACTTAATTTACAGGATCATTATAGCCGTCTTATATCACCTTTTTCAAAGCGGCACGATATACCGTGTCAAAAGAGACCCTTTTCTGCAATGCGACCTTTTTTACAGACTCAAATTCGGGGCTATCCCGTTCCGTCCCGTCTGGTAAAAACGCAACTTTTACATCTACGACCCCAAATTCCATTTTCACCTTTTTAATTTTACGTGGAAGGCTTGCCCTGTTAACCATTGCATGGCGAACACCAAGCGTGGAGGTGTTTACAAAAAAGGCCATCTCCACGGCTGGCACCTGTTCTGCCCCGCATAAGGCGGAGACGATAACAGCCGGTCTCCCCTTTTTCATTAACACAGGCGTTATGGTTACATCAAGCGCCCCTGCCGTAAAAAGAGCATCCTGCGCCGCTGATACGGCCTCCGGCGTCATGTCGTCTATGTTGGCAGATAGCAACGTCAATTCTTCCGTTTTAAGCGGGACATTGTATTCGCTTATAAACACCCGCAGGATATTCGGCCAATCGTCAAAATCGTATCCGCCAGCACCGTTACCAACGCTTTTATATTCCATTGAAGGTTGCTTGCCAAAACCTTTCGCGAACGTTTTTAATATTGCGGCCCCAGTCGGCGTGGTCAGTTCTTTTGCCGGGCCGTTTGCGTATGTAGGAACGTCTTTTAAAATTATCGCCGTGGCAGGAGCCGGAACCGGCATTACCCCATGTTCCGTTTTAACTGTTCCGGCACCCACGTTTATCGGTGACGCGGTTATTGCGCCTACCCCCAAGGCTGAAAAACCGATGACGGCACCTACCACGTCTATAATGGAATCGACCGCGCCGACCTCGTGAAAATGAACTTTTGCAGGTGTGGTGCCGTGAACTGTCGCCTCCGCCTCGGCTATTACCTTAAAAACCGCAAGCGACTTTTTTTTGACGTAAGGCTCAAGCGAGCTTTTATCAATTATTTTTTTGATATCGGAAAATGTTCGGTGAACCCGGTTCCTGTTTTTATCGACTCGCACCTTAACACTTGTTGCGCTTATGCCAGATTTTTTAACCTTTGAGACAGATATGGCATAACCGTCAAGTTTAAGTTTTTTTAATTCGCGCTTAAGTTTTGCGGGAGAGAGGCCAGCGTCTATCAACGTAGCGAGAATCATGTCTCCGCTGACGCCTGAAAAACAGTCAAAATGCGCGATTTTCATTTATCGCTCCCCGGCAGGCTGTTTATTTTGTGGGCCAGGGCACCGGCCCCGAAACCGTTATCTATGTTCTGAACCGCCACCCCGGCCGAGCAGGAGTTTAGCATGGCCAACAGGGCGGAGAGGCCACCGAACGACGCGCCATAACCAACAGACGTAGGGACGGCAACAACGGGGCATGGCGCAAGCCCGCCCACAACGGAGGCCAACGCACCGTCCATTCCGGCCACCACAATTATCACCCGCGCTTTTTCGATTTTGTCTGAATGTTTAAAAAGCCTGTGGATACCCGCCACGCCAACGTCGTATACGGTTTTAACTTGAGACCCCATAATGTCTGCCGTAACAGCCGCCTCTTCCGCAACCGGTATATCAGACGTCCCTGCCGAAAGGACAAGAACAGAACCTGTGCGTTTTATTTTTTTGGCTTCAATAGTGATGGCCCGTGAACGTTCATGAAATTTCGCGTTTTTTGCAAACCGTTTCACCTTTGCATAAACCTGTTCAGATGAACGTGTAGCCAGAACCGGGTGTTTCATATCAACGATTTTCTTTATGATCGTAACAGATTGCTTTTCGTCTTTCCCCTCGCAATAAACGACTTCAGGGAACCCTTGCCTTATGGCGCGATGGTGGTCTACGTTGGCAAACTCTACGTCCTCCGCCGGAAACCTTTTTAACTTTTTCATGGCCTCGGCAGGCGTAACTTTATTGTCGTACAGAAGGTTTAATATTTTATCAAGTTCGCTGTGTGTCATTTTTTTTAAACCATGAGCCTGAACAGGGAAGCCAATTAAAATTCCGATTTCAACGACCGTGACATCAAACCTTCCACAACCGCCCCAGGGTCTTTTCCCTCATAGATCACCCGGTAAACCTCGCTTGCGATGGGCATGTCTACCTTCTGTTTTTCTGCAAGATGGTAAACCGACAAGGCAGTGGAGACTCCTTCGGCAACAGCCGTCATCGATTTTTTAATTTCGTCGATTTTTTCACCACGGCCCAACCTCATGCCGACATTTCTGTTGCGTGATAAATCTCCGGTGCAGGTTAACAAAAGGTCACCCATGCCAGACAAGCCGGCGAAGGTTCGCTCATCGGCCCCCATCGAAACACCAAGCTTCGTCATCTCGTACAGCCCACGGGTTATAAGCGCGGCGCGGGTGTTGTGCCCGAACCCTAAGCCGTCTGATATTCCGGCGGCGACAGCCATAACGTTTTTCACCGCGCCACCCAGCTCCACACCAACTACGTCGCCATGGGTATACAGCCTAAAGTAGGGAGCGGACAAAATATATTGCGCAAACTTTACGGCCTCAAGGTTTTTTGATGCTATCGCGGCGGCCGTTGGCACCTTGTTAGCCAACTCTTTTGCAAAAGTCGGCCCGGACAAATAACAACTTCTATCCGCTATCACCTTTGGCATGACGTCGCGTATCATATCTGCCGGCAGGGCAAGCGTTTCGGTTTCTATTCCCTTAACGGCAGAAAGCAGAACTGTGTCATCAGGCAGAACCTTTGCAAGTTTTTCGAGCATCGAGCGCATGAACTGCGACGGAACCACAAAAACTACAAGTTTTACATTTTCAGTCGCCTCGCCTAAATCATCCGTCGCCTGCAGGTTATCAGGCAGTTTTACGCCTGGCAGAAAAACGCTGTTTTCCCTGTCACGGTTAACGGACAGCACCACTTCAGGCTCTAAGGCCCAAAGGCGGGTATTTACTCCGTTTTCGGCAAGCGACCATGCAATGGCCGTCCCCCATGCCCCTGCGCCAATAACCGCGACCGGCCCTTTTTCTCTCATGATATTTTCTCAAATTTTAAGTTTCATAATTATAGCCGCTAAACGCCCGTCTGTTCAGTAATTGGTTAAAATCGGCTATCGGCGGTAGAATTAAAACCATGAAGATCATAACAACGCACCTTCAGGCGGATTTTGATTGCGTAGCCTCGATGATGGCGGCAAGCCCATGGTACAAGCAATGAAGATCATAACAACGCACCTGCAGGCAGATTTTGATTGCGTAGCCTCGATGATGGCGGCTAAAAAGTTGTATCCGGATGCGATTATTTTGTTTCCGGGGTCGCAGGAGAAAAACGTGCGCAATTATTTGGCTGAGACAGGGTTTCCTTTGCCTTATCGCCGCTTAAAAGGATTCCGTCTTGACGACGTACGGCAGGTAATCATCGTAGATGCGTCGACACGCGAGCGGATCGGCGTGTTTGCAGACCTCCTCACCCGCGAGGGTGTGAAGGTGCATCTTTACGACCATCATCCGGCAAACAAGGCCGATATTAAAAGTGATTTTTCCATCATTAAAAACCGAGGTTCGACTTGCACCGTTTTTGTTGAGATATTTCGTGAAAAAAACATAGACATATCTCCTGACGAAGCAACTCTCTTGGCCCTCGGTATTTATGAAGACACAGGCTCGCTTACCTTTTCCTCCACAAGAAAAGAGGACTACGAAGCGGCTGGCTGGCTTTTGGAAAAAGGAGCCGACCTTTCCGTTGTAAGTCACCATATAAGCCGCGAGCTTACCGCCGTCCAGGTAGAAACCCTGAATACACTTTTAAAGAATATAGAAACGAAAAATATTGAGGGGATTCAGGTTTCCGTCACCACAGCTTCCACACCCCGCTACGTTGGCGATATAGCGGTTTTGCTTAACAAAATTATGGAGATGGAAAATATAAACGTGCTTTTCACCCTCATCAGGATGGAAGACAGGGTTCACCTTATAGCGAGAAGCCGCGTTGAAGGAATGAACGCAGGAGAAGTTGCGGAAGGTTTTGGCGGTGGTGGGCACCCTGCAGCGGCGTCGGCCACGATAAAGGAGATGACGCTTCCACAAACTCTGGACAAGTTATGGAAAAAAATAGTAGACGTGGTGGAACCTGCGCCTAACGCCGGTGAGATGATGATAACAAGCATAATAAAAACGTCACCCGACGAAACAATCGAAAAAGCCGAAGCGCGCCTGACAAGATTCGATATAAACGCCATGCCCGTTGTGGAACAAGACATGGTGCTGGGGCTTATCACCCGCCAGATAGTGGAGAAGGCAATCTATCACGAGATGAAAAAACGACCGGTCTCAGACTTCATGACAAGCGAATTTTCGGTCGTGAACCCTGATACTCCGGCATACATATTAGAAGACATAATACTCGGCAGGCGGCAAAAGCTCACCCCGGTTGTAGAGAGCAAAACAGGACGGATTGCGGGAATAGTAACCAGAGGAACCTTGCTGAACAAGCTTTATAAAGATAGCCTTTTAAAACCTGCTGAGGGAGTAAAGCGTGAACGGAGCGCCATGGTGCCCGCATCAAAAAATATGGCATGGATGATAAGGGAACGTCTTCCTGAAAACATAATAAAGCTGTTAAACGTCGTGGCCGACGTCGCGAATAAAAACGGATATACCGCATACGTAGCGGGCGGTTTCGTGCGCGATCTTCTACTGCGGATACAGAACACAGACATAGACATAGTAATAGAGGGAGACGGAATCGACTTTGCCAAAAAACTCGCGGTGAGGCTTGACGGGCATTCCAAGCCGCACTTAAAATTCAAAACATCCGTGGTTATTATGCGGGACGGATACAAAATAGACGTTGCAACGGCGAGAATAGAGTATTACGAACATCCGGCGGCCCTGCCAATGGTGGAGATGAGCGCCATACGAAACGATCTTTACCGCAGAGACTTTTCAATCAATGCGATGGCTATACGCTTAAACGGCGCAAAACCTTACGCGCTCCTCGACTTTTTTGGCGGGCAGGCAGACTTAAAAGACCATGCAATAAGGGTTTTGCACAACCTAAGTTTTGTAGAAGACCCAACACGGGTTTTCCGCGCGGTACGGTTTGAAGGTCGGTATGGTTTTACAATAGGCAAACAAACCTTGAACCTTGTAAAAAGCGCCGTGGATGCCCAACTGTTTAACCGCCTGTCAGAAAGCAGAACGTTTGCAGAGCTTAAACTCATATTCAAGGAGAGGCGGCCCGTTCGGGCTCTTTTGAGGCTGAAGGAGCTAGGACTTCTACGCTTCATACACCCGGAGCTTGATCTTGATGAATCTTCCAAAAAACTGATGGATAACTGCGAAGATTTACTGGCGTGGCATACGCTTACTTTTCCTGCAGAAGATATTGAAGCATGGCTCCTCAGGTTCATGGCCGCTATCGACAGGCTCACAGACGAGCAAATCGGCCAGATGGCCGTAACCTTTTTAACGAGCGCCAAGATAATAAAGAAAATAATAGAAGACAGAAGGATGGAGAAGAGCGCAGTCGAAACAATATACAAAAAAGGGCCGAACGTGGCTCACTCAACACTGTATGAGGTTTTCACCCCTATGGGCACAGAGCGGCTCCTTTTAACGGCGGCCAAAGACCAGGACGGGGTTATACGGGAGGCGGTAACAACGTTTCTAAGAAAACTCACAGATATCAAACCGATGATAAGCGGCCAAAATCTCATAGACATGGGAGCCATACCATCGCCCGGAATGAAGCACATTTTAAAAAAGATTCTATACGCCCAGATAGACTCGGAAGTAGCAACAAGGGAAGAAGCCGAGAGTTTGGCAAAAGCGCTTTTACAGCAGGACAGGGAGGCGGTTTAGGATATTTTTTTTGCACTGTCGGCTATTTTCCCGTCAGAAAAAATGCCGTGCCCATTTTCCTCAAAAATACTTTCTTCATAACTCATCATCATAAGGTTATCCGTAAACTCCCCTATTACAGGTTCCGGGTTCTCACCGATGGCGTCTTTTACTATCATTTTAAAAAAGTCCGCCCCGGCCGCAACGGTGAGCTGGATAGCTCCTGAAAACCTCGGGTTGATTTCAAAAAAGCTTATTTCCCCCTTGTTTACCTTGCATTGCAGGTTCACAGGCCCGATGACACCAAGTTTTTCGCATATATCACGGCAGAGCGTTATAAGTTTCATGTTTTTTCTGGTTCTGCCACGGTCGCACACGCCAGACCTTATAACAAGCCGCTCTCGCGGAACAACAGACAACACCTTGCCGTCAAGCCCGATAAGCGCATCCACGGTATATTCCATCCCATCCAGATAATCCTGTACGACAGGATCCTCGATATAATCGAGGAAAAAACGGAGATGAGTTTCAGTGCGGACAGGATATGCGCTAACTGAGCCGCGCCCCGTCCTGGGCTTTATAAAAAGCGGATATTTAATTGAGGCCAAGTCAATCTCATGCGGGAGGTATGTTTTAACAAACGGAAAATCGTGTTCATCAAAAAACTTGGCGGTTAAATGTTTATCGTTGCAGATATCTCCAATATTTTCGTCAGACACCAGCGGAATAACCCCTATCGCCTTAAATTTTTCCTTGTTCGCACCGAAAACAGGAAGTTCTTCATCAATGGTGGGAATTACCAAGTCAATTTTTTCCTTTTCACAGATTTCAAGAATCGCCTGGATATAGCCATGGGAAGTAGACAGAGGTACCAAATGCGCCTTATCGCAGAATCTCAAACCGGGGGAATTTTTATCCGTATCCGTCACATGGACAGCGCCATTAATTCCAAGCTCCCGCAAGGCAGTGGCAAAACCACGAATCATGGCCACCCTTCGGGAAGCTGCGGTAATCAGGACATTGAATTTATTAACCATATGCTCCAGTAGAAGTTAAGCCTCAATAATATACCGGCCGCAAGCCCTGCAAAACCGAAAAGGCGTGACAGCGTGTATAATAATATATATCGTAAGGAAAAGACATTTTCTTAAGCTGGCCTAATTTGGCCAAAAAAAGATAACATATAGAAACAACACAAGTTATGGAAACTGAAAGGAAATTTGCTTAATGAGCAGTCTCGTTTATCAAAAGGTAGGGGTGTTTATCGATGCCGAAAACATCGAACTTTCCGGCTACAACATATTTGGTGGAAGAACCAACTACGCCCTGCTTATCGAGGAGATCGGCGGCCGCGAAATAACAAGAATCATCTACTACAAGCCTATACACAAAACTATCAGCGACGATTTTCGCAGGTTTTGGGTGAACCTGGGTGGAGAAGTCAAGCAACCGATAAAAAATGCAGACGCATGGCTTACCATTGACGCCGTAACCTTGTCTGAGAAGTTGGACGTTGTGGCACTCGTTGGCGGTGATAAAGATTATCTGCCTTTGATCTGGTATTTAAAAAACCGTGGGTGCAAAGTCGAAGTCTGGTCATATCCTGAAACCAGTTCCGACATGATTAAAGAGGCGGCCGATCTTTTCGTTCCGCTAACTGAACGCTTCATGATACAAGACAAGCAAGGGCATAAAAACGGGCGGCAACCAAAAAAGTCTTGACTTCGACCCTACAAAATAGATATATAAACGCAATTCTTATTGCACCAGAGTCTGGCTGGTAATTTAGCCATTTGGCTTTTTTACCTGAAAATGGTTTGATAAAAGACTACATTTAGGGGTTATACTGTGGAGATGGTCGATAAAAAGAAGAGCGGGATTTTCTCTAACAAATACACGTTCATGTTCGTCCCTGACATAACGGGGAAGTTTTTCCGGTATTCCGTTTCCAAGGTTTTAGTAAAGTTTGCGCTTTTTATGATGATCGCGCTTACGGGCGGGGCTGGCTTCTATTCCTACACCATACTGCAAAAAAGTACCGGCTTAAAAGAGCTGGAATCGCTTCGTGGCATAACAGCCGATCAGAAGCTCAAAATACAGCAGTTTTCCAAAAAGCTGAAACAAGTAGAGGCACAACTGGCCCGGCTTGAAAAGTTCGACAGAAAACTAAGGGTTATAACCGCTCTTGAAAAACAGGCTCCATCCACATCGGAGTTTGGCGCGGGCGGCCCGAAAAGCAGTGTCGATTTTTCCTCTACCTCCAAACAATACACAAACTCGCTGATGGCGGCGCTGGATAGCGACCTTGAAAGAGTAAATAAACAGGCTGAAGCACAAGAAGTAAGCTTCTTTGAGCTGGACGAGTTTTTTAAGGAGCAGTCGTCGCTTCTCTCCCATACGCCTTCAATCTGGCCGGTTCGCGGCTGGGTGACGTCAACATTTGGTTACAGACGGTCGCCGTTCACAGGTTTGCGGGAAATGCACGAAGGACTCGACGTGGCCACACATGTTAAGGCACCGGTAAGCGTTACGGCCAATGGCATTGTGGTTCGCTCAGGGTTTGACGGCGGATACGGCAACGTGGTTGAGGTAGACCACGGCTATGGCGTTGTTACACGCTATGGTCACAACTCTAAAAATCTCGTTAAAACAGGGCAACGTGTTAAAAGAGGCGAAACGGTGGCCCTTGTAGGTAGCACCGGAAGATCAACCGGCCCGCACCTCCATTACGAAATTTTGCTAAACGGCGTTCCTGTTAATCCTTACCGCTATATCCTCGAAGACTAGCAAGGAACTTTCCCCTTTCACTTTATTTTCCATATGACGTTATGGCAGTGATATCATTGGCGTTTGACAGCTTCAAACCGGGCTTACAGAAAAACAGATGATCGAGCTTAACCTTCCTAACAAAATTACCCTGTTCCGCATTTTTCTTGTTCCGCTCATTATTGTGTTTCTTATCTCCCCTTCCATGTGGTCATGTTTCATCGCGGCGATCATTTTTGGTCTTGCCGCTATTTCAGACTGGCTCGACGGGCATATCGCAAGAGTTACTAACGAGGTAACCGTCCTCGGCAAACTTTTAGACCCTATCGCCGACAAACTTCTGATAACGTCGGCGCTTGTACCACTTGTAGAACTTGGCCGCGTGTCCGCATGGATAGTGGTAGTAATAATAGGACGGGAAATCGCCGTGTCCGGCTTAAGGATGGTAGCTTCTTCACAAGGAATTCATATAGACGCAAGCCCGTTGGGTAAATACAAAATGGCGGCGGAAGTCACGGCGATTCTCTTCCTGATCCTTGATTTTAATCTGCTTTTCCACTACCTGGGGCAGATAGGCATATGGGTAGCCATGTTGCTTTCCATAGCCTCAGGCATAGATTATTTCATCCAGTTCTGGGACAGGCTGGATATGAACAAAAAGACGGCCTAGTCCCACACGAACCGCACAGGTTTATCGGTAGCAACGTCTATGCGCACCACGTCAAAAGGCCAGTCCGGCCCCCTGACCACCTCATCATTTTTGTTTGCGACAGGCGGCGGAGCCTGCCTTATATGAACCTCCAGCGCGTCTGCCCTTTGAATAACTTTTTCTATCGCTATCCTGTGCCCCCTGTCCTCTTTTTCACCTGCGAACGCGGCCATAAGCATGCTTTTGCTCCAGTCAAACTTTGGCGCGGAGTCGTATGGCTTACCTAGTTCAAGCAGCAGTTTTTTATAGTCGTCCGGCCCCCTCACCACCATTGCCTTCGGCGTTTTGATCCCTACCGGGGTCGCGCCTTCAAACAGAACCGGTTTGGGCAAAAGGATAAGCCCAACAGGAGTAGTATCCAAAGTATCGCTCACTCTGTAATATTGCGCGGGAGTTTTGGCCACGATATCCTTTACCGCCACATTAAGACAGGCCTGCAACGCCTCTTCCACACCGGAGCCTGCAAACCCGCCAAACCCGACCGGCACGCGTGACCAGCCTCCGCCAACGGCACCGATAAGTCCGCCACCCCAGTTTTGTGATTTGCCTTCAACGGAGCTTACGGCAACAACACGCCCCGTTACGGCGTCTACAACCTTTAAATCAATTGCGATGTAAGACTCTTTGTAAAGCACGGCACCAATAGGAACGTTGTCGTCTTGACTGGCAAGGAATATAGACGCACCAAGTGTAAGCGCACCAACAAAAAACCCGCCCATACCAATTTTGTCTGGTTCAAATGCGGTTATAGCACCCATAACGAGAAGGTCGGCCCCTTCCAACTCACCTATTTTTGCGCCAGTTTCCGCAGAGATACGCCCCGCCGCCGCAAAATCCTGCTCGTTGATAACGGCGTCCAGGTCTGCCCTGTCGAGCAGGATAAACCTGTTCGAGCGAAAGAGCGCGGTGGTAAGCATATCGCTCATGCCGCTCCCGAATGCTCCGCCCGCCTTCGCGCTTTTATCGATAAATTTAACTACGGCAAGGCGGGCTTTAGGCCCGTTATAAGGCTCTGCCCTCGCCTGTTCTATAGACTGGCCGCCGTCCCACACTTTTGCGCTCGTCCCCGTGGCGCAGGACGAAACGAAAAGAGCCAGAACGACTATGGTCGTAAATTTGAAAAACTTTTTCATCTTTTTGGTACGGAGACTATTCAGGGAGCCTCTAAAAATTCATTTGCACAATAATAGTGATCCGTAACATTTTACAACTTTTTTCGGGAGGCAAGATCGGGAAAGGTAGTTATGGTAAATAAAAAATTACCCGGCCAGGATTTCGGTGCCAACGCCCTTGTCTGTAAAAATTTCAAGCAGTACGGAATGTTTTA